>JAMCQQ010000212.1 GCA_023379515.1 Actinomycetota bacterium | reverse complement strand
ATTATAAGTTCCGATGTTTTCAATGAACCTTCCATCCCTTGGGAATCTGCTGTCCGCTACAACAATTCTGTAGAAAGGCTGTTTTGTTGCTCCCTTTCTTGTCAATCTAATTTTAACACTCAAATCTGATCCTCCTGTGTGCAGAAAAATATACCATTAATAACATTGTTTAAAATTATATAGATTTATTTGAAACTTGCAAAATATTTTTTATAGATGTTTTAATATTATTGCTATGTTTACATATTTAATATAAGGAAATATAAGGAAAAACTAAAATTTAGGAAAGGGAAAGTTAAAACCTTTTTTGTTAAATCCACCTGAAAACTGTTTTAAAAGATGCCTTGTATTTTCAAATTGCTTCAGAAGTGTGTTTACATCACTGACTGTAGTTCCGCTGCCTTCCGCAATTCTTTTTTTCCTGCTTCCGTTAATCAAATCAGGATTTCTTCTTTCAGCTATTGTCATTGAATTAATGATTGCTTCAATTCTGTCAAGCTGTCTGTCATCCGGATTTATGTCTTTTAGCACTTTGCTTTTACCCATCATAGGAAGCATGGAAAATATTTTTTCAAGAGAACCAAGTTTCTTTATACTTTTAAGCTGATCAATAAAATCTTCAAAATTAAGTTCACTTTTATAAATTTTTTCCTCAAGCTGTCTTGCCTTTTTTTCATCTATTATTTTTTCAGTCTTTTCAATCAGCGTAAGTACGTCACCCATTCCCAGTATTCTTGAAGCCATTCTTTCAGGATAAAATATGTCGAATTCTTCAATTTTTTCACCTGTGGAAACAAACTTTATGGGCTTTTTTATTTCATGGTTTATTGAGAGAGCAGCACCGCCTCTTGAATCGCTGTCAAGCTTGGTTAATATGATTCCATCATATTCGAGCTGTCTGTTGAATTCCTTTGCAATATTTACAGCTCCCTGACCGGACATCGAATCAACAACCAGATAAATCTGATGGGGTTTTACTTTCCTTTTAATTTCAACAACCTCGTTCATCATTTCAGTATCTATCTGAAGCCTGCCTGCAGTATCTATAATTACAACATCGCTTGCGCTTTTTCGCAGGGCATCAATACCATTAACTGAAACAGCAACAGGATCCTTGCTTTCATCTTCATGATAAACCTCGCAGTTTATTTTCGCTGAATAATCTATAAGTTGCAGGATTGCTGCAGGCCTGTAAATATCGGCGGCTATCAGGGAAACCTTCCTTGCATATTTTGATTTTATAAGATTTGCAAGCTTAACGCAGGCAGTCGTTTTACCTGATCCCTGCAAACCAACCATCATTATAATTGTCGGTATTCTTTGGGAAAAATTTATCTGGCTCGAAGAGCCGCCCAGTAAATTAACTATTTCATCATTAACAATTTTTACTATCTGCTGATATGGTGTAAGACTTTCAAGTATATTTTCACCGATGGCTTTTTGTTTAATATTTTCCAGAAATTCTTTTACAATAACAAAGTTGACATCAGCTTCAAGCAATGCAAGCTTTATTTCCCTTAAAGCATCATCCAGATCCTTAGGGCTTAACCTGCCTTTGTTTTTAATTTTAAAAAATAAATCCTCAAATTTTGAAGTCAGAAATTCAAACATTTTTTCACTCTTACTAAATCCAGGTTTAATAAATAATAATATTAATAAAATATTTAAGGAGATTAATCAAGCAGTAAATCCGTAAACTTTTCTGGATCAAAATAACTGATATCACTTATTTTTTCCCCATAAGTTATAAATTTAACGGGTATATTTAAATCATGTTTAATTGTCAGTACTATACCACCCTTTGACGTACTGTCTGCTTTGGTCAATATTATACCTGTAACTTCCAAAGCTTTATGAAAAAGTTCAGCCTGGTTTCTGGCATTCTGTCCCGTATTTGAATCAATTACCAGCAAAACCTCATCAGGACCCCTTCCATTTTTTTTGCTTATCACTCTTTGAATCTTTTTTAATTCATCCATCAGATTTGCAGAAGTCTGCATTCTGCCTGCCGTATCAATAATAAGGACATCAATGTTTTTTGCAAGTGCACTATCCATACTGTCATAAACTACTGCACCGGGATCGGAGTTTTTTTGATGATGCACAACTTCAATTCCAAGCTTTTTCCCAAAAAACTGAATCTGTTCCGTTGCTGCAGCCCTGTAAGTATCAGCAGCAGCTATTAAAATGCTGTTCCCATCATTTTGAAGCAAATTGGCAAGTTTTGCTATACTGCTTGTTTTACCTGTTCCATTAACTCCCGCAACCAGAATAATGAACGGCTTTCTGCCGGTGGCATTTATTTTTTGTTCTCCATCAACTTTTAATATTGTTTTTAATCTTTCTTTAATTAAACTTTTAATTTTATTTAAATCATTTATATTATTTTTAAAGCAGTAATCCTTAATATCATTCAGGATGAAATTTGCAGTATTTGCGCTTACATTACTGAGAATCAGTTCTTCTTCCAGACTATCCCAGAACTGTATATTGTTGCCTTTAAATTTATTCCATAAATAACTTAAATTTTTAACCAGCCTGAACATAAGTATCCTTTATTTTTTCTGAAACTATTTTTGTTATGCCGTTAGACTGCATTGTAAATCCGTAAATAATATCAGCGGCTTCCATTGTTTTTTTCTGATGTGTAATTATTATAACCTGTCTGTTTTGAGCAAATATCCTTGCCAGAGTCATAAATCTGTTTAAATTTGCATCATCAAGAGCCGCATCTATTTCATCAAAAATATAAAACGGCGAAGAATTTACCGCAAAAATTGAAAACAGGAAGGCAATTGAAATCAGAGCCTTTTCTCCTCCTGACAGCATCTGAAGTGCAACGCTTTTATTATTTCCAATATCTGCACTTATATCAATTCCCAGATCATCATCTGCTTGTCCGTCTTCAGTTATTAAAAGCTCCCCGTTTCCCAACGGAAAAAGCATTTTAAAGTAGTATTTGAAATTCTCATTTATCTCATTAAACTTATCATTAAAATACTGCATGATTTTAAGGTTTAATTCCACAATCAGTTTTTCAAGGCTTTTTTTACTTTCGGCAAGGTCATTTTTTTGTCCCTGAAGAAATTCAAAACGCTCTTTTACTTTTTCAAACTCTATATGGGCATTGGGATTTACATTCTTGTATTTTTGAAGCTCGCTTCTTAAGTTTCTTATCTTTAACTGGCTTTGTTCAATATTTTCAGAAGGATTGAAGTTTTTCATGATATAGTCAATTGCCATATTATATTCATCAAAAATTTTAATGCTCATGTCCTTTACTTTTTCCCTGATTTGCTCTTTTTTAAGATCGCTTCTGTAAATTTCATTTTCAAGGAAAGATTTTTTTGAGCTTAATTTATTTAATTCCTCATTATATTTGCTTAATTTAATCTGATTTGAACCGGATATTTCCTTTTGGCTGCTTATCTTTATGGTAATATCATTTTTAATTCTCACCGAAGCCTTAAGCAGGCTTTCTGATTTATCTTTAAGAAGTTTTAAATTATATATATTTAACTCTGAATATTTTTTAATTTCTTTGAGATTTTTTAACTGCTGCTCAATATTTATCCTGTTTTCCATTTCATTTTTGCTGCCGATATCGTCATTCTTTTTAATCTCATTAACGCAGGAATTCAGGTCAAGAGAATCTAATGTACTTTTTATTGAATGTATATCAGCAATGATCACATCTTTGTAATTATTTAAATCATTTATATAGCTTTTGCTTACCCAATTACTGAGCTTTTTAAACAATTCATCAGTTGTTATTAATAATTCATCAACTTTTTTAATTAAGGATTTAATTTCTGTTTCTTCTTTAATTTGCCTTTCCCGGTTATATGCTTCTTTTTTATTATTAAAAGAACCTGAAAGATCTTTAATACTGAAATTTATCATGTTTATAATCGTTTCAACTGAAATCTGCTGACTGCCTGCTATTGATTCTAAATTTTTTAATCTGCTTTCAAGCAAATTAAAAGCATTTAAGCTGTTTTCCAGTTCATTGAAGCTTTCCCTTTCCTGATAAAAGAAATTTTCAAATTCCTTTTTTTGGGAATTTATTAAATAAATTTTTTTATCAATCTCAATTAATTCATCAGAATTTTTCTTTGAAACTTTTAACTGCTCATCCCATTTTTTATTAAGATTATTCATATTTGCAATAAACAAGGAAATTTCCTCATATTTTATTTCCTGTGATAAATCAAAGAACAGTTTTGATCTTTGCGCTTCAACAGCAAGAGGATCCATGGTTCTTTTAACTTCATGAAGCAAATCATTTATCCTGCTGATATCATTTTCGCAGAAATCAAGCTTTACTCTTGATTTGTCCCTTCTTATTTTATGCCTTGATACTCCAATTATTTCATCAATAATATGCTTCCGGTCTGAAGGTTTGTTAAGAATAACATTGTTTATCTGACCCTGGTTTATTATTGTATAAAGACCTCTGCCTATGCCGCTTTCTGCAATCAGATCCTGAATGTCGGCAAGTCTGCACGGAGAAGAATTTATGAAATATTCGCTTCCGCCTTTAATATAAGTCCTTCTTGTGAATTTTACTTCTGCAAAATCCAGGGGAAAAGTTCTTTCAGTATTATCAAAGACAAGAGAAACTTCAGCAATGGCAAGTTCTTCATTTTTACTTTTGAAAATTATATCTCCCATTGAGCTGCTTCTTAAGGATTTCGGGCTTTGTTCACCAAGAACCCAGGAGATCGCATCAACAATATTACTTTTACCGCTGCCATTAGGACCGACTATTATGCTTATTCCCGGCTCAAAGACCAGGCTGCTTTTAACTCCAAATGATTTAAATCCCCTCAAGTGAATATTTTTTAAATACAAGAAGTTTTTCCTTTTTTACTTAAAATTTTTAAGAAATTATTTTAAAAGTTCCCGCTGTCAGTTTATTTTATATAAACCTGCCTGTCTTTAAATATTCTTTAAATATATTTATCAATTGCATTTTTTGCAGCAAGCTGTTCCGAATCTTTTTTGCTTTTACCTGAACCAATACCTATTATCTCATCCCCAAGCATTGCTGCAGAATGAAACATTTTATCATGATCCGGGCCTTCAGCACTGGCAAGTTTGTATTTTACAAGGGGAAGTCCCCTTGATTGAATAATTTCCTGAAGATAGGTCTTATAGTCAAATATTTCCTGATTCTTTATGCTTTCCTCAACGAAAGGTTTAAATAAATCCAAAAACCATTTTTTTGTAAAATCAATACCTTTGTCAATAAAAACAGCACTCATAAATGCCTCAAAACAGTCTGCTATAATTGATTCCTTTTTTCTTCCTTCACACATTTCCTCATTTTCACTTAAAAGGATATATTCGCTTAAATTAATTTCCAGTGCATAAAGTGCAAGTGTGGATTTTTTTATCAAATATGAACGTATTTTGGCAAGTTTACCTTCAGAAAGACTGCCGTAGTTTTCAAACAGATATGTAGTAATAATAAATGAGAGGACAGAATCACCTAAAAATTCTAGTTGCTCATTTCCGCGGGAATTTTTATTTATCTGATGTGCAAAAGACCTGTGTGTAAGGCTTAAATAATATATGTTAAGATCATTCGGGATTATTTTTAATTTATAAAGCCAGAGCAAAATTTTCTTTGTAAAAAGACCTTCTTCATACATCTTTAAACCTGTTTAATTAAAAAGCAATTACTTTGAATGCTTATCTATATAATCCAGGACATCCTGAACAGTTATTATTTTTTCAGCATCTGTATCGCTGATTTCAATCTGAAATTTATCTTCAAGGGACATAATAAGCTCCACCAAATCAAGAGAGTCTGCTCCTAAATCATCAACAAATTTACTTTCCGGTTTAACATCGTCTGCATTTACTCCAAGAACATCAACTAAAATTTCTTTTACTTTTTCAAAATTTTCCATTATTCCTCCTGGTTTGTGAATTAAAATAGGTTTTCACAATTTTATTAATTATTAAATTCTTTTGCAATATTTTCAACTATATTGCCTTTCTGTCCTTCAATTGCAACCCTGACAGCATTGGTTATTGCTTTAGCTTTTGAACTTCCATGAGCAATAATTACAATACCGTTAATACCAATTAAAAATGCCCCTCCATATTCCTCATAATCAAACTTCTTTTTCATATTTTTAAAAGGTTCCTTTAAAATTGCAGCACAAACTTTAAACTTAAAATTCGCAGTCAGAACTTGTTTGATTTCGCTGAAAAATAATTCTGCCATTCCTTCTATAGATTTTAATAATATATTTCCCGTAAAACCATCACAAACTGCAACATCAACTGAACCGTTAAATAAATCTCTCCCTTCAATATTTCCCTGAAAATTAATTTCTTTAAATTCTTTTAATAAATCAAATGATTTTATTGAAAGCTCATTTCCCTTGCCTTCTTCACTGCCGACATTTATCAGGCCAACTTTTGGATTGCCGATATTTAAAATTTTTTGTGAAAAAATTTTGCCCATAAATGCAAATTGTTTTAAATATTGGGGTTTACAGTCAGCATTGGCTCCTGCATCTATTAAAACAATGGGATTTTCAGCCAGCGGGATTATTATAGCTATTGCAGGTCTTAAAACTCCTTCCAGTCTTTTTACATTAAATAACGAACAAGCCATTACGGCTCCTGTATTTCCTGCTGAAATAAAAGCCCGGTTCCTGTTTTCTGAAAGAAGTTTTGTTCCAATAAAAATCGAACTTTCCTTTTTATTCTTGACCACATCGCCAGGATGATCATTCATTAAAACTTCCTGTCTTGCATCAATAATTTTAAAAACATTTAAATCAATATTTAAATCAGACGCATTTTTTTTTATCTTATCTTTGCTGCCGACTAAAATTATTGATGTATTATATCTTAAATAAGCATCATATGCTCCCTTTAATATTTCCATTGGAGCATAATCTCCACCCATTGCATCAATTATTACCGATTCATTCAATATTATTTTAAGGTTGTTTTAGAATTTAATAATTTGTATTACTTTGATAAATTTATTAACAGGTCTATATTAATATGGCTGCTGACAACTTCTATTATTTTATCAATTTTTGTAAATTCATGAAATCTTACCCTTCCCATAATTTCATTTATTTTTTCCATGGTTGTTAAAGTATCAAATGGAACTAATACTATGGGTACCCCAAGTTCTTCAGCTCTGCTTGTTACCACTGTAGGCGGCTGAAAATTACCTGTAAGTATCAGACACTTTGTATCAGTTTCAAGTGCGGCAAGCTGAACATCCGCCCTGTCACCGCCGGTAATAACTGCTTTATCAGCCTGTTTCCTGAAATAGGAAAGCGCCTGCTCCTCGCTCATTGCTCCTATCATAAATGAAGTAATAAGCTCATCAACCTTATTTTTTGCACTTATTATTTTACCTTCAATCAGATCGGCAATTTCCTTTATTGTTACAGATGATAATGTCTTATCAAGGTATATACAGCCAAAAACAGTTATTTCCTTCTTTGCAAAGTAAGGCAGTATAAGATCGTTAATATATTCTGTCTGATTTTGAGGTATCCAGTTTATAATAATTCCACCTAAACATTCTCCCATATACTCCTTTGCAAGCAGAACGGTATCAACAATTTCACTTGAATATTTCATTATCAGTATAGCTTTTGCCTTTAAACGTGCACATATTTCTTTTGAAGAAATCCCAAGGAATAAGCCGTTTTCAATATTTTTTGCACCTTCAAGCAAGACAATATCCTTGCTTTGCCTGATTTTCTGATATGATTTTTCAATTATATTCAGGAAATTTTTTGAAAAATCTTCATCGCGAAGCCCTTCCCTGTAGTAATTCCTTGTAAGGACAATTGGTGAGATATCCCCAAGTTCATCTTTAATTTCAAGAACTTCTTTTATATACTGGGCATCTTCATCAACTGTAATTCCTTTAATTCTTGCAGGTAAAGTACCTGCAGGCTTCATATAGCCAACCCTTAATCCGCGCTTTATTAAAATCTTTCCAAGAGCAATACATATTGAACTTTTACCGGAATAAGCTTCATTGGATACAAAATATAAAGGAACCATATTTTCCTCCTTTATTATTTTTAAAGTTAAGCAATAAATGTCTTACTATTCAATTCTGATTCTTACATCCCCGGCTATTGAACCTTCTCCTTCTGCTTTTACAAACAGGGGATTGATATCCATTTCCATAATTTCCGGAAAATCAGTAACAAGCTGTGAAACCTTCAGGATTGTTTCAACAATACTGTCAATATCTGAAGGTTTTGCTCCTCTTGCACCTTTTAAAAGCTTGATTGTTTTGATTTCCTCAATCATATCTCTTGCATTGCTTTCAGTAACCGGTGCAATTCTGAAAGTAACATCCTTCATTATCTCCACATAAATTCCGCCAAGACCAAACATGATCATGGGTCCGAATTGCGGGTCCTTGCTTACGCCTATTATTGTTTCATGTTTTCCCTGTATCATTTCCTGGATAGAAATGCCTCTGATGACTGCTTCAGGTTTTTTAGTTTTTACATTATTCATAATTTCATTAAAACCTTCTTCAAGTTCAGCATCATTTCTTATCCCCACTTTAATGCCGCCAACATCGGTTTTATGAAGAATATCAGGCGAATCAATTTTCAAAACTACAGGATAACCGGTCCCCTTTGTGAATTCTCTGGCAGTCTGAATATCTTTTACCGTACAGGCAACAGGTATTTTTATTTTGTAGGCTCTAAGGACTTTCCTTGATTCATTTTCACCAAGCTCCAGCCTTTTTTCTTTTCTTGCCAGATCAAAAATATCCTTAACAGTATTTTTATCAACATCAAATATTTTAACTTTTTCTTCTTTTCTGTTTAACCATTCATTATAGCACATCATTGCATTAAGAGTACTGACAGCGCCTTCAGGAATATCATAACATGGAACTTTGTGATGAAACAAATAATCAACCCCTGACTTAACTCCCTTGCCGCCCATAAAGCTTGCAACGCATGGAATTTTTCTTCTGGAATTTTTAATCACTTCAACTACTGTCTGCGCAGATTCAAAAATTTGTGTCATTGCCTGCGGAGTTAAAAGGATAATAACTGCATCTACGTTTTTATCTTCCATTATTGCTTCCAGAGTTTTTTTATACCTCTCAGGCAATGCATCTCCTAAAATATCAATAGGATTATGAAAATTAGAACATACAGGTAAAAATTCCTTCAGCTTTGCAACTGTTTTTTCTTCAAGTGTTGCCAGATTTAAATGATTTTCTATGCATGCATCAGTTGCCATGATTCCGGGACCGCCCGCATTTGTAATAATAGCAACATTCCTTCCCCTGGGCAGCGGCTGGTAAGAAAAAGCAGTAGCATAATCAAACATATTTCTGACAGTTCTTGCCCTTATAATTCCGGACTGCTTTAATGCAGAATCATATGCTTTGGTTGAACCTGCAAGAGTGCCGGTATGTGAAGATACGGCTCTTGCTCCTGCCATTGTGTTGCCTGATTTTACAACTACAACAGGCTTTTTCTTCGTTACCCTTGAAGTCATTTCTATAAACTCTAAACCGTCATTAATTCCTTCAATATATGCGCTTATTACTTTGCAGCTTGGATCTTTTAACCAGAATTCAAATAAATCTTTTTCTGCAATATCAGCTTTGTTGCCAACTGATACATATTTTGACATTGGAATTTCCTGTGTTGAAGCCCAGTCCAAAATGGAAGTAATTAATGCTCCTGACTGTGACATAAATGCTATATCCCCATTAGTTGGAGTACCCAAAGCAAAAGTAGCATTTAATTTGCATGAAGAATTAATCAGGCCTACACAGTTTGGTCCAAGAATTCTGATGCCATATTTTTTACCTATCTTAATAACCTCATTTTCAAGCATTGCACCTTCAGGTCCAATTTCCTTAAAGCCGGCAGAAATAATAATTGCCCCTTTTACATTTTTTTTGCCGCATTCCTCAAGTGAAGCCGGAACATACTTGTTGGGTATAACGATTACTGCCAGATCAACCGGCTCCGGCACTTCAAGAATTGATTTGTAGCATTTAATTCCATGAATCTCATCAGCATTGCGGTTAACAGGAAAAATTTTTCCTTTATAACCAAAATTAATAATATTATCCAGAATGGTATGACCAACTTTTTTTTCTTCCCTTGCAGCACCGATGATTGCTACAGAATCAGGGCAAAAAAATTTTTCCAAACTCATGAAAAATCCTCCGTTAAAATTTCTTAATAATTTTTTAATAAAAATTATCTGCAAAAAAATATTGTTTTTATTTACAGATTATTTGGATGAAGCAGCAGCAGCTTTTTTCTTTTCTTTTGGTTTTAGTACCAGCCTGCTATTATAATAACCGCAGTTTAAGCATACCCGGTGAGCAAGCTTTTTAGCATGGCATCTTGGACATTCGACAATGTTAACAGGTGTCAGTTTGTCATGAGTCCTTCTTTTGTCTCTTTTTGATTTGGATGTATTACCCTTTGGAACAGCCAATTATGTCGTCCTCCTGATAAAGTTAATATTTAATATAAATAATTTGATTGTAAATCAAACTCTACAATATATCATAAAAGTTTTATTATGCAACTAATTTCAGACACTGGACTTTAGACACCAGACTTTTCTTTGTGTAATTTCTTGCCATTTCCCTTCTTAAGTCTAATGTCTGATGTCTGATGTCTATGGTCTATGGTCTATAGTCTTATTCTTTGTTTTCAGAGGAAATAGAAGATTTAAATTGTTCCCTGCCTTTTTCTATGGCAGCAAGAATTTTATGAAGAGCAGCCTCCAGTCCTGCAAGTTTTTCATCAGCATAATCTTCAGCTTCAAGCCTGATCGTTCTTGACTTAGCTTCAGCCATTGACAACAAATCTTCCGCCTTTCTGGTAGCATTTTTTAGTATTTCAGTTTCGCTTACAAGTATTTCCGAACGTTCTTTTGCTTCCCTTAAAATTCTTTCAGACTGTCTTCTGGCTTCTTCAATCATTCCTTCGCGTTCTTTTACAATCCATCTTGCCTGTCTGAATTCTTCGGGCAGCACATTTCTAAGCTCATCAAGCATTTCATAAATTTCATTTTCAGCAATCATTACGTTGGATGTAAAAGGCACCCTTTTACTTTTATCTAATAATTCCTCAATCCTGTCTATTATTTCCAAAGCATCCATATTATTCTCCAAAAGTAAATTTTAAATAATGCATAATTAATTAAGCTGTTTCATTCATTCTGATATCAGAAAAGTTTTTTATTATAAAAAAATATATTTTAATTATAAAAAGTTTATTTAAAAATATTATTCTTAAAACTGTTAATCATATCATTTTCTATTTCTTCAGGAATAAGTCCTTTGATGCAACCTCCAAAACCTGCAACTTCCTTTACAGCGCTGGAGCTTAAATATGCATATTTTGGATTTGAAACCAGAAAAAAAGTTTCAATTTCAGGAGCCAGCTTCTTATTCATTTGAGCCATTTGAAGTTCATATTCAAAATCCGAAATAGCTCTAAGCCCTTTTACAATAACCATGGCATTTTTTTTCCTTGCCGTATCAATTAAAAGTCCCTTAAATGTAATAATTTCTATGTTTTTAAAATCAGTAAGCGATTTTGAAAGAAACTCTATTCTTTTTTTAAGTGAATACAGCGGTTCTTTTTTAGGATTTTCTGAAACAGCAACAATAACTGTGTCAAAAACACTGCAGCATCTTCTGATAATATCTCTGTGACCTTCAGTAACAGGATCATAGGTGCCAGGACATAATGCAATTTTTCCCATTTATGAATTTTCCTTAAAAAATTTATGTTAATAAAAATTTAATCAATAAGCATATCGCTGTTGAAATTCTTAAAAATCTGAACAATTTCCTGTATTTTAAAACCTGTAGTTAATACAATTTAACTTTTTGACAGATATACCACTTTTTTTTCACCGAACCGCGAAGTTTTAAATATTTTAAAATTTCCCAGTTCCTGTTCAACATCTCTCTTAAAAAAGAACTCATAAATTATAACACTATTTTCATCAATAATCCTACTGTTATGCAAAATATTAAAAATTTCCGTCATAATCCTGCTGTCAATTTTAAAAGGCGGATCAAGAAATATATAATCAAAAACAAAATCAGAAAAATTACTTAGAAATTTTATCGCATCACGGTTTATGATTTTGTATCTGTCTTCAATTCCTGATATTAAATTAAGATTATTTTTAATAAGCTTGATAGCATCTTTTGAATTATCCACAAAAAAAACAATACTGCAGCCTCTGCTGATTGCTTCCAGTCCCAGAGAACCGCTTCCGGCAAAAAGATCCAGAACACTTGAACCTGCAATATTATTGCCTATAACATTAAAAATACTTTCCTTAACTCTATCCAGAGTAGGTCTTATGTTTAAATCATCAGGGCCCTTAAGCCTGCGCCCCTTAAATTCTCCTGCAATTATTCTTATAAATCATCACCGCTTAAATTTAAAATTTTTATTGTAAAATTTATTATTCTATGGAAAAAATATAATTGTAAAAAGGCTGATTACCATTTAGAAATTCAATATCAAGATCAGGATACAGTTTTGAAATTGATTCTTTTATTTTTAGATTATCTTCTTCTTTTGCATCCCTGCCAGGATAGAAAGTAATTATTGAATCATTTTCACCTGCCATATCTTTGATTAATTCCATTGTAGCATCATGAGCATTGTCCGATACAACTTTTATTTTACCATCATATAAACCTATAAAATTGCCTTTTTTAATTTCTCCAACCAGCAGATTGGCGTCCCTGACAGCTTTTGTTACTTCACCGCTTTTAATATGCTTATATGCTGTTTCCATATTTTTCATATTTTCTTCAATGGACAGATCTTTATTAAAATTCAGGACAGCGCTTATACCCTGGGGAATTGTTCTGGTCGGAATGACCATTACATCCCGTTTTGATATTTTTGCAGCTTGAGCTGCAGTTAATATGATATTTTTATTATTTGGAAATATTAATATTTTTTCATTATCAAGTTTTTTTATTGCCCTGACTACTTCATAAGTTGAAGGGTTCATTGTTTGCCCACCTCTGATAACTATATCTACCCCGATGCTCTTGAAAATCTGTTCAATACCTTCCCCGTTGGAAACAGAAATAAGTCCAACAGTTGGTGGAGCCTTTTTAACTGCAGCCATTTGTGTTTTCATTTTTTCCTTATTCTGGTCAACCATATTTTTTATTTCAATCTCATGTAAAACCCCTTCTTTTAATGCTCTTGCCAGAATCTTATTAGGATTATTTGAATGAACATGCACTTTAACCAGATTTTCTGTTCCAACTACCATTGCACTGTCTCCCAAACTTTCAATATCTTCCTTTAACCTCGCAATATTTATTTGCTTTCCGGTCAGTACAAATTCCGTGCAGTAAATGAATTTAATATCAGAATTAATGCTCCAGTCCTCAATCTCTCTTGCACCTGCAAGATCTCCTGAAATTTTTAACTTTTCGCCTTCTTCTTTAATTTCAGTTCTTATATTTTGAACTTCCTGAAATTGTGCGACTTTTAATTTACCGTTAATTTTATTTGTTTCAATCATAGCCAGTTTCAACCCCTTTAAAATTTCCAGAACTCCCTGAGCTCCTGCATCAACAACATTTGCTTCCTTTAATACAGGCAGAAGGAATGTTGTTCTGATTAATGATTTTTCTGTTTCTGAAATCAGATTATCCATTAACTCCGTTAAGGAAATATCGTTATTATTATTTGAAGTATTAAAATTCCTTATATATATGTAAAGATCCTTAATTATCGTAAGCATTGTGCCTTCTGTTGGATTTTGAACAGAATTGTAGGCAAGATTTTTAGCAGAATTTAAAGCATTTTCAAGAACACCCGAATCAAAGTCATCTTCTGCAGTAAGAACATCAAAAAATCCCTTTAATATTTGAGACAGGATAACACCGGAATTGCCTCTTGCACCCATAAGTCCGCCAAAAGAAATTGCCTCTCCAGTTTCTCTGACATTAAATTGTTTTAATCCTGATAATTCCTTTTTTATTGATTTTAAAGTAAGAAGCATATTGGTACCTGTATCTCCGTCAGGTACAGGAAACACATTCAGATTATTAATTTTAGCTTCATTGCTTTTAAAATGATCTTCTATAATCTGCAGGATTTTTTTAATTTCCATATTTTCAAATTCGATAACCATCTGATTGAACCTCTTTGATTTTATGAAAAATAAAATTTATTTAAAGGTAATGGCTCATGAATTTAAAAATAAACATCCACTATGATTTTTTTTAAACTTTCAGCCATCAGTTCATAACCTTCCGTGTTAAGATGAAACCCGTCTTTTTGAAAACAGTTTTTTATTTTCTCATAATTATATAAATTATTCCATAAATCAAAAAATACTGTATTATTTTCCCATGCCAGCTTTTTAAGAACATTGTCATACTGTCTGTAAATTTCATTTTGAAGAGCAACTATTTTTTCTTCTTCAGAATAACCTGCTTTCAATTTTACCTTTTTTATTTCATATAAGCCTGTTGTTATAATTTTTACAGATTTTTGTTTTAATTTTAAAATAATGTTTTCAATATTATTTTTATATTCTTCAATATCAACAGCAGGTTTATAATAATTTTCATTTATCCTATACAATAAATTAGACTTTTTTTTATTATTATTGTTTCTATCTTCTGATTTCACAAGCAAGCCGTCATTAAGACCGAAATTTACAACAGCAATTTCCGGATTGTAACATAAAACATCAGTTTCAATCCTTTCAAGCCCGTCGGCTGATGTATTGCCTCCTACTCCGCAGTTTATTACCTTAAACTGATCACTTATTTTCTTCAGCTTGTTTTCAAGTACAGCCGGATAGGAAAATAAGTATTCGTAATTCCAGCCGAAGGTATTTGAATTTCCAAAACAAACAATAAGCCTGCAATTTAAAAATTCAAAGTATTTTAATGCTTTTATTGTCTCAAATCTTAAACCACAGTAATTTATTGTAAATGGAGATTTATTTAAAATTTTTGCAATTATTCTTGTTGCGCTTAACGCAGCCATTTTAAAATATTGCCTTTGTTTTTTATAATAAAAAAGGTTAATAAAAAATATAACAAATAACAAAAACAAATCAAAAAAATAGTGCTGTCAAGTTTCATCCAGCGAAAATGCCATCTTAAAAGTCACCTTAAAAAACTCATGCTTGTAAATTAAAACATAAAATGATAACATTTTTTTTCGTTTAATCTGATAAAAGCAGTGTGCACTGATTTCAGTTTATTATAACGCTTCTTGCGGGTTAAGCAGTAAAAATATAAAAATTTAAATATCTGTCATGTACAGATTTTTAACAGGAGTTAATATGGCAAACAGATGTGAAATATGTAATAAGGAACTAAGTTTCGGGTGCAATGTAAGTCATTCACATAAAAAAACTAACAGAACTTTCAAACCGAACATTCAAAAAGCAAAAGTTGAGATTGGCAGCACGGTAAAAAAGATTAACATCTGTACAAAATGCCTTAAGGCAGGCAAGGTAAAAAAAATTGTGTAGAAAATTCATCTTCCTCATTTCTGGCTCTTGAACCATAAACAATTATTTTTTCAAGATGACTTTTTATATTTTGAGGAATTCTGCTTTTAAATTCTTTAATAATAATCTTATCTCTTTCATCCATACCTAAACTCCTGTTTTAAATACCATTTCTGCAAAAAGCCAAAGATTAATGGAAGCGTCTACTTTTTCGTGATAGAAAA
Source organism: Actinomycetota bacterium (assembly GCA_023379515.1). The sequence continues at coordinate 35,299 of JAMCQQ010000212.1, read as the reverse complement.
ATTACTGGATCGACGGCTGGGTATCTCAAGACACGCAAGCTTTGCCCCAGCGAGTCAAAGCTTGCTCTGATTTCAGGCTCGCTCTCCTCTCTAAAGAGAGGAACCATGCCCGCTTCGCCTTCATAAAGGTCTTTTCGACACCCAGCCATCGATTTTTTTGCAACCATGCTTTTACACCTATCACGAAAAAATAGATGCTAACAGATTTATTCAATTATTTTGCAAAAAAAAAATTAATGGTTTAATTTATATATAAGTTATTCAATATTTACAGAAGGAAGGAATGATTTGAAAATTATTTTTTTCGGGTCGTCTGAATTTTCTATTCCTTTTCTTGAGGCAATTTACAGGTCTAACCATGAGATATCAGCAGTAGTAACCAATATCGACAGGGAAACCGGCAGAGGAAGAAAAGTTCTGCCAAATCCTGTTAAACTGAAGACTATTGAATTGGGATTGAAATTTTTGGAAATAGTAAAGATGGATGATGATATTTTCCGGAAATTGCTTGATTTAAATTTTGATGGTTTTGTTGTGGTAAGTTTTGGACATATAATACCTGAAAATATTCTTAATTTATCAAACGGTGCATCTGTCAATGTTCATCCTTCGCTTCTGCCAAAATACAGGGGCCCATCTCCAATTACCACAGCTTTGATGAACGGAGATGTGGAAACAGGTGTAAGCATAATAAGAATCAGTAAAGAGCTTGATTGCGGGGATATTTTTATTCAAACAAGATTTAAAATAAGCGACGATGACAACAGGGATATTCTTGAAAAAAAAATAATTGAAACAGGCGCACCTTTGCTTGTCGGTGTTTTAAATCTTATCGAAACAGGTATAATCGAACCTTATCCGCAGACTGGGCAGGCAAGTTACACGAGAACATTTGATAGCAGCAATTTAAAGATAAACTGGTCTTTAAAGGCAAAAGATATTGTAAATAAAATTAGAGCATTCAGTTCTGAACCGGGAGTTTCTACAACATTTAATAATTTAAGAATAAAGATATTAAATGCAAGGGAATATGAGGATATTGATGAAGATACAGCAAACCTTATTACAGCCAATGATTTTTTAAGCGGAGCTATAATTAAGGCAGATAAACATTCAGGATTGATTGTAAAATGCAAAAGCGGGGAAGCTTTAAAAATTCTTGAACTTAAAGTTGAGGGGAAAAACCGGATATCATACCTTGATTTTTTAAATGGTTATAATATAAAGACAGGTGATTATTTTATATAATAAAAATATAATAAATCTTAAAAAAATCGGCAAAGGAATAAATTATGAAAATTGGTTTATTTTCCGATACTCATGGAGACCTTCAGGCATTCAGACAGGCTTATGAAATTATAAAGGATGCAGATTTGTTTATGCACAGCGGTGATTTATTTTATCATGGACTTTTTAATTTAATCAAAGAAACCTATGACCCTCTTGAACTTTCAAAATTTATTAATGGTATAAAAAAACCAATTATTTATTCGAAGGGCAATTGTGACAGCGAAGTGGACCAGCTTGCAGTGGATTTTAATATTTTAGATCCTGTAAGAATTTTTTATTACGAGCACCACATCATTTATCTTCACCACGGGCACAAGAAAAAAGATGAAGAGATAATTGATTTAAGCAAAAAATTCAAGTTTAACATAGTGATGAGCGGCCATACGCATATATATAGAATTGAAAAAAAGGATAATGTAATATTTGTAAATCCCGGAAGTCCTTCGCTTCCCATGAGGGGTAATTCTCCAAGCATAGGATTGATTGATTTTGACAGTAATAAAATAAATATTATAAATATCAAAGATAATTCAATTTTATTGTCAACAGATATTTGTTAATATTTATATGGTGCATCTATGACTTATTCTAACTTTTCATATAACGTTTAAGTTGATTATAGAAGTTCTCACGAGTACCGACAAGAATAACAACTATGGCTTCATAATTCTCTTCAATGATAGTATATGCAACCTCATAATTTGTTTTATTGTAAAAAAAGTCACAACAATAAACACCCGACAAATCACCTGCCTTTGGCTCACATCCGTATGGGTTTTGCATTATATTGTCAATAGCTTTTTGAAATGCTAATTTTAGAGATTTCTCTTTAATCTTTTTAAGAAATGTGGCAGCAGCAGGCAAAATGATTAGTTTGTGCATCACTTTTTCTCTGTGCCAAAAACATCCTCATATGTAGAAAATAGCGCTTTTCCTTCAGCGGCAAGATGCGCCTCATTTAGCATGTTTTCCACAGTGGGGCGAATCTGATGACGTACTTGTTTGAATCTGGCAAGAAGTTCTTGCCCCGAAAGCCCTTGCGAAATTAAATCAGCTAAAATCTGTTCGTCAAACTCTCCGATGTTCTCATGCACGGGGCGTATGACAATGGCATTATTTTGTATATAGCAATCTACTTCTTTATCGATACCAATGCTGTTAAAAAACTCAATTGGAATAGTTATTTGACGTTTTCGTGATACCGAAATACGTTTTTTAATTATTTGGCTTAATCCTTTTTGCATTTCTTTAAACATTAACATTTCTTCTTCCACGATATATTCAAAATCAAAATATCATACTTATTTTCTTTGATTTTTTTATAACAAAGAAACAAAGAATTGTCAAGATTCTAAAATTATTGCCTGTATATTTGGGAACAATGGTCAATTTCATATATCTTTATAATTATTGCTTAATGATTTATTTAAGTTCTTTTTACCAAGAAAATACAACTTTTTCATTCATAAAGATCTTCCAATTTCTTAATATACCTGGGATCTCCAGGTATTTTCAGATTTCTTTTTGTTATAATATTTTCTAGGTCATTAATTGATTCTTTAGATATTTCATTAAGATTACCTATCGCTAATGAAGTTTGTATTGAAATAGCCATTGACTCAATCATTTCTAAGAGATCTAATGCTCTTTCAACGCCTTCGGAGCTAAGTATAATTATTCCATGATTTTTCATTAAAAATGCATTAGATTTATGGATAACTTTATCAAATTCAATTGCAAGGCTATCAGATATTGGTTCGGCATATTCTACAGATATAACAGGACCAACTTCAAGAATAGGCTCTGGCAATAATGGTTTTGACAGCAAATCAGTATCGACCAGTGAAAAACCTGTTAATACTGGCGGATGGGCATGGACTAATCCTTTTATATCGGGTCTCTTATTTAATATTCTAATATGCATTGGTGTTTCACCTGTAGGTTTTCTATCGTTTGCATTAAATAAAACATTACCATTTGCATCTATAATTAAAATATCATTAAAACTAATTTTTCTTTTGGGAACTTTTGTTGGAGTTATAAGGATAATATTTCCATTAATCCTATAAGATAGATTACCTCCATGTGAAGTTACATAACCCAAATCTGCAAGCCTGTTACTAGTAAATACAATTTCCCTTATTTCGCTTTCGTATTTTCTTTGTAGCTCATGCATTTAATTCCACTATGATCCTTAAAAACAATGAGTTTAAATAATATTAAAAAATGTTAAATCGGAATTATATCAAGAATCATACTTGCTGCACCAACAATTCCCATTTCTTTGCTTTTTATAGATTTCTGAATATTTATTTCTTTTTTAATATTTTGAAAGATATTATTATTAATAAATTTTCTTACTTCTTCGAAGAAAAAATCATCGAATAATGCAAATTTCCCATGTATAATTATTAAATCAGGATCAAACGCACATATAGTATTAGCAATTCCTATTGCAAATAATCTTATTATTTTTTTTAAAATAAATTTTGAAAAATCTTCATCTTGGTTTTTATTTAATGCAAAAAAAAGATCCTCTAAAGAAATATAATTATTATTTTTATAAATTTTAAATATTTCTAAATTAGAAGTATCAAATTTTGAGATGTTTTCTTTGATAATGTTATTTATATTCTTTTCGCTTACTAAATTTTCAAAGTTAAATTTTTCATAATTATTGTCTGAATCAATATTAATATCTAATATCATGTGACCAATTTCACCACATAGAAAATTTTTACCTCTAAATATTTCTCTATTAATTATTACACCAGCACCTATTCCTTCGGCTGTAGTTGCAATAGTTATAAAATTATTTACTTTTTTTGCAATACCGAACCATTTTTCACCTAATGCTCTAACAGATACTTCATTATCTAGAGCTACCGGAACATCAAATTCATTTTGGATTATTTCTCTTAAAGGAATGTCTTTCCATTCATGAAATCTTGTAAAAATTCTTATAATCCCATTATCGAAATCTATAATTCCAGGAAGACCTACACCTATGCCAAGTAATTTCTTTTTCTCATAAATATTGGAATTCATAGTTTCATTTATAAGTTTTATTAACCTTTTTATAACATCCTTAGGGCCTTTATTTATTTCTGTATCTATATTATTTTCATGAATAATTTTCCCATTCAAATCTGTAATCCCACATCTAATTTTATGTTCCCCAATAAGCACCCCTATTGTATAATAAGCACTGGGATTAAACTTAATAAGTAGGGGTCTTTTACCACCTTCTTTTCCAGAATTACCATATCCTGATTTAATCACTAATCCTTTTTTTAATAGTAAATCTACAATTTCATTAATTGTTACCTTTGAAAGACCTGTCAATTCATATAAATCAGTCTTTGTTAAAACTTGTTCTTGCCTTATGTATTTAAGAACAAGTTGTCTATTTATTTTTCTAACTAATTCTGGTTTTCCTATTAAATTCATAAACTCATAATCTTTCCAACAATAATTTTATGTTAACATTAATTTAAATATTAAATCTCTAATATTTTGGGTTTTAGATAGATAGATTTATTAATATTTAATTCTTCACAGGGCCAATTATTATCTATGGTTAATTGTTTAGGTTTATCATCTTCAATTAATAACACATCTTCAGTTTTTACACCTTCAATTGTCGGATTAAAACTAATTAAATTATTATTATTTAAAGTATAATTGGAATTTTCTTTTATTTCTATTTCCCTCGGAGTATAGCCTATTATTCCACCTTGAGTGTGCTTCTCCCACTCATATAGTAAATTCATTTTAGAATAAGTTTCTTTACCTTTAATATATAATTCTGTCAAATTTCTGCCAGAAATTGAATAATTATAATAGGTTGCATCTATAAAATTTACCAGATATTGCTTTCTATGAAGATTTTTTGGAGCTTTGCCAAAATAAACAGATCTTGAAACAGATATATTTATACCATCTTCTTCAACTACTGTTGAAATCAATAAGTATTTATTTACAATTTTATTAGTAGCAACTGGATGTCTGAATTTAAATATTCTATCATCGCTTCCAATCATAAGCACTGTTGCTTTGATGTTATCCATAAGCAATCTATAATTAAGAGATGCTGCTATTTCGCATTCCTTAATTTCTGGTTTAAGTTCCAAGCAAAACTCTGTTAATATTTTTGTGTATCTTTTGCAAAATTGTATAGTTCTTCCAATTTCATGATAAGTTAAATTAACTCTTAAATTAATTAATAAATCCTCAATATTTGTTATTCTATGATCATTAAAATCACCCCCGATTTTTTTTTGAATACCCAATTTTTTTATTGCATCAAATACATCCTCGCAATCCCATTTATATATAATCTTATTAAAATTTAAGTTTAATAATTCTTCCTGTATTACTCTATTGCCATCACTATTTGTAGCTATTAGATAATCCTCTTCTTTAGTAATTAAAAGATAAACCAAAGAATTATTATAATTTTTTAATACATCATTTCTTTTGCCGCATGTAATCCATAAAAAATTTGATTGTTTTGAAATTAATACTGCTCCTATATTCTTATTTTCAATTGACTTTAACAATCTTTGCTTTTTATTTAAGAATTCATCTTTTTGCATATCATTCCTTATATATTTTTTTTATTACCTCTTTCGCAATTTTTGCCCATTCCCATAATCTCCAGGGCTGGTGTTTTACCGTGCTTATATCTTTAAGGACAATCTCTACACTGCAACCTTTTGCAGCCTTCAATTTTTTTTCTAATTCTTTTTTAACTAATTCCGGTTCCCAGGTTTCAAAAGCCAAAATAGAGGAGCTGGGTTTTAAAGACATTACATACTTTCCTCTCATTTTTTCTGCTGCTTCATCTATATTTGCCCAGGGACTCATTGAAATCTTTCTTAAATTTGGTATTTCTTCAAATACCTCAATCTTATTATGGAGAGGCTCGCAACACCCATAGTATGATAAGCCAAATTGAGAAAGCCATTTTTTTTCATATTCTAAGGCAAATTCTTTATGCATTTTTGGTGAAACACCTCCAAAAATCTGTGCAGTTGCTGAACTCCATAAATCTTCTATACGCATATTATTTTTATCAAAATTTTCATGAGGTAAATCTTTTACATAACCATATGCCCCAGAACCTATGCGCACGTTTGTATCATTTTGTGCTAGAAGACCTAAGCTTTTAAACTGCTCTAAAGCTCCTAAATATGCATCTACAAGTCTTTTAATTATTTTATGCATGAAATCTGGTTTTGTTGCTAAATTCATTAATACATTATCTGCGCCCATCCAAAAAACAATATCATCCCAAGGTGCAAACCAAAAACCATGACATCCGCGTTTCTCAACTTTTAAAATACCATCAAATATATTTTTATACACCTGGAAAAATTTTTCAGTTCGGTCTATTTTATGAATAATATGAGGTGTTTTTATTTTTTCAATATCAGTTTCAGACATTAATTGGTTATGGAAATGCCTTGAAGCTATTGTACTGTTAATTTCAGTTTCAGCTATATCAGCTTCTATTTCTATACCAAAACCAGTATTTTCAAGAATATGCGGAGAGTAAATAACTGGTTCAATAATCATATCACCTTGCATATGGTTCCACTGATAAAGCACCTTACGTATTTCTGATTCAATTCTTTGACCAACTTCAGAAACACATTTTAATGTTAATTCTTCATTTATATTCATTTCATGCCAACATACTTCGTTTATCCAAATCATTGGTTTTCCGCCAATTAAGCTATTTATATTAGACCATTGTATTTTACGGTCATTTTGAATAGGTAATGAAGCAATTTCAGCATATTTATTTCCTAATTGACGTAATATTTTTATATCCGACTTAGATATATCTAAAGAAGTATCAATTTGTCTTTCATCAACTTGAAATGGAAGATATGGAGTATCATTGAACAATCTTGACTTTGACACCTTTATTTCTCCTTGTGCCATAACATCTCCTTGTACCATAATATAATTTTTTTAAATTTAATATTTGTTATCTTGTTTCACCTTTATTTCTAACCTTCTATTATTGACTATTGCCAGATATACATAAATTTAGAACTTTTTTCTCAATATTCTCATCCCATCCATTTATTCCACGTTGCAACTGTGCAACAATTTTACCTTTAAAAATAATAATTATCTTATCGCAAACACCGCAAACTTCTAATATTTCCGGAGAAAAAATTAATATACCTGCACCTTTTTTGGCAAGTTCCCCTACAATTTTATAAACTTCTGTTTTTGCACCTACGTCTATTCCTTTGGTTGGTTCATTTAATACTAAAACTTTAGGTTCTGTAGCAATCCATTTACCTATTACAACTTTTTGCTGATTTCCTCCGGATAAATATTTAACCAGTTGTTCTATAGATGGTGTTTGTATAGAAAGCAAATTTATAAATTCCCTGGACCTTTTCTTGCCTGCTCTAGAATTTAAAAAACCAAATTTGCTAACTTTATCTAAAGATGCAATATTAATATTTTCATTAACAGAATGATCTAAAAATAAACCTTGAGATTTCTTATCTTCAGGTATTAAACATACACCATGCTTAATAGCATCCGCAGGGTTTTCTATAACTATTTTTTGCTTTTCAACATAAACTTCTCCCGAATAAATTTTTTCAACACCAAAAATTGAATTTGCCAGTTCGCTTCTGCCCGAACCAACAAGTCCAACAATACCAACAATTTCACCTTTTTTGACAGAAAAAGATATATCTTTAAATACACCGATTTTGTTGAAATCTTTTATATTTAGAATCTCTTCACTAATTTTTGCTTCTATCTTGGGATAGAGATTTTTAAGAGATTTTCCCACCATTAAACTTATAACCTCATCATGAGAAGTATTCTTGATATCTAATGTCCCCACAGACTTTCCATCTCTGAAAATTGTCACTCTATCAGCAATTTCGAAGATTTCATCCATTCTATGTGATATATATAAAACCGACAAACCTTCATTTTCAAGCCGCTTAATTATTTCAAATAATTTCTGAATATCTTTTGAAGTTAAGGAAGCAGTAGGTTCATCCATTATTATTAACTTTGCTTTTATAGAAAAAGATTTTACTATTTCTAAAATTTGCCTTTTTGAAACACTGACATCTCTCAAATTGGTTCTAGGATTTAAATCTATGTTAAAAAGCTTAAAAAGTTCATTAGTTTTTTTGTAAGCTTCTTTCCAAGAGACTATCCCAAGTCTGTTCCTCGGTAAATCTCCTAGAAAAATGTTTTCTGTGACTGATAGGTCCATAGCGAAAAATGGATCCTGATAGATACAACTTATGCCTAGTTTTAATGAATCACTTACATTATTAATTTTGACACTTTTATTATCAACAAGAATTTCTCCGCTATCAAATTTATATACACCTGTAATTATTTTAGTCAAAGTTGATTTACCAGCACCATTTTCACCAACTAATGCATGCACTTCACCTTTCTTTATTTCCAAACTGACACCATCAAGTGCTTTTACACCAGGAAAATTTTTAGTAATTTTAACAGCATTTAAAAATACATTGTTATTGTTCATTCTTTACCCCATTGATCAGACAAAATCGCAAATAATATTATTGCTCCTTTAATTACATCTCTTAATAAAGGATCAACACCTATAAGATTTAAGCCGTTATTTATTAAACCAAAAATTAATACACCAATTATAGTTCCCCTTACTGTACCAGAGCCTCCACTTAAACTTGCACCTCCAAGAAGTACTGCTCCAATAACATCCATCTCCATTCCAAAACCAGCATTCGGTTGTGCAGATGCTACTCTTGAAGTTAAAATTAAGCCACCAATCATGGATAAAACTGCAGCTATAATAAAAGTAGAGATCTGCATTTTTTTTACACTTATTCCAGAAAATTTAGCAGCAACATCGTTTCCTCCAGCGGCATAAATTCTTCTTCCAAATATTGTGTTTGACATTATTACTTGGATTATTATTATTACCAAAACTAAAAAAATAACCGGAACAGAAATAGGACCAAAAGATTTTTGGCCAAAAAACTCAAAACCTTTTGGTAAATTTATAATAGGTTTAGTTTGAGTGATAATAATAGTTCCACCATAAATCATTAGTTTTGTACTCAAGGTAACCATTATAGAAAGGCCTTTACCTCTTGTGCTAAAATACCCATTTACAAATCCTATTGTAACTGCAATTAACAGCCCGATAATAATTGCTGGAAAAATACCAAAATCTAAAGATAATTTAGCAGTTATAACAGCAGTAAAACCTAAAATAGAACCTACAGACAAATCTATATTACCACCAACCATTACCAGTAACATTCCTAAAGAAACTAAACCTAATATAGAAATTTGTCTGAGTATGCTCATTAAATTATCAAGGGTAAAAAAAACTGGACTTGCAATAGATAAAAAAATAAAAAATGCTATAAATAGTAGTAGTGTTCCATAATTTTTCCAAATCTTTCTAATAGGAATCTTTTTCATTTATGTCCTTTGAATATATCTTTATGAATATAAAAACTTTTATATTTTTTATCATATTTTTAATCTCGTAGGATGAGAAAATTAAAAAAATTTTCCATCCCAAAATGGCCCTTCCTTATATCTTCAGCTTTTCCATTGCATTAGCTTCGTAAGTGGTTCATGTTCCTCTATCAGGGTTTTACTCTACTTCCGGATCCCACTTCCCAGTTGACACCCTTGTGCCTTTGGTTAATGAATTGTTTATCAATCCACATAACGTACTTTCACCATCAAACTGCCCCATGCCGGACTCACATAAATAAATGGGGATATATAGAAAAAATACACTATATGTCCCCATTTATAACTCCTTTTATATTACTGTAATCTTAGTTCCCAATTTTTGTCAACATTTTCTGGTGTTATCCAAATAATTGGTGTTCCTGTTATTGCTTTTATCTCCGCAGTTTTACCCATTGCAATTAAAATTGCAACTTCTCCAGCCGCTTTACCTACTTCATCTGGTAGTAATGCCCAAGTATATAATTTCTTACTCTTACCTTCTTTAATTAACTCTGGCATTCCACCATAGAAACCCATTCCAACAATTGTTACTTGGTCTAATTTACCTGCTGCAAGAACAGCTTGGTAAGCACCAACTGCCATTGCATCAGCATGAGCCCAAATACCTATTAGATCAGGATTTGCTCTTAAAATATCTTCTGTAAATGCTAAACCATCTTCACCTGTCCAACCTTTTGAAAATGGTTCACCTACAATTTTCATCTCAGGATATTGTTTAATTGCATCTCTAAAACTCTGACCTCTTTCATAAACAACCGATGCTCCACTAGTCCCCTGTATTTGCATTACTTTTCCTTTTTTATTATTCGTTTCAGCAATAAACTTTCCTGCTTCAAATCCCGCTTTATAATTATCAAATTCAACAGTAGTAACAATTGTACCGCCACTTGCAGCCCTATCAATACAAATTACTGGAATACCTTTTTCATTAGCTTTCTTTATTATCGGAACCATAGCATCAGCATCATTAGGGTTCACAATTAGCAACTTGATATCTTGTTGTAAAATATCCTCTCCGTCTGATACTTGTTTTGTTGCGTCATTTTGGGAATCTATAGTAATTACTTTTCCACCTGCATCTTCTATTGTCTTAATCATTACATCAGACCAAGTTTTTCTAAGCACATCAATAAGAGCACCCGGTAGATAACCTACAGTCCATCCCTCCATAGGTTTACCTGCTACAGTTGTAGTCGCTGCTGCTGTGGTCGTTGTTTCAGCCGCCTTTGTGGTTTCTGCCGCAGTTGTTTCAGTAGTTGTTGTGGTCTTGCAGCCTATAGCTAAAGTCATGATTAATACTGCGGCGATGCATACTACAAATATAATTCTTGCGTTTTTCATTCTTTTAACTCCTTTTTAATTCATTTTAATTGATTAAAGTATTTAAAAAAACTTTTATCACACCTCCTATCGTATTAATATAACAATAATGTAATAATAATGTTCTTTGACAATTTAATTATTTTTTTATCTTTTTATTTAAAAAAATTATATGAAATGTCTTAAAATTATTATTTAAAAAGCATCTTTCTAACTAAGGCAGATGATTTTATTGAATCCTCTGAATTTATTACTTCTTCGATTTCTTTTTTATCTACTGTGGATACAGCATTTTGCATTTCTTTTAACCATTTAATAGTCTCATTTACTGCACCTATTGCATCTTCCCTAAAAGGATAAATATCTATGGAATACCATCCATTATAATTGATAGCTTTAAGCCAATACATTAATTCAAGGTATTCAACAATATGTACACTTCCAACCATCATATCGTCATCCCAAAGTCTATAGTTATCATTTAAATGAAGGTGAAATAATTTATTACCAAATAATTTGCATAAACTCACTGTTTCCGCCATATTTTCATAACTATAAAGAGCATGTCCGACATCTGCTAGAACTCCTAAATTTTTCTTATTAACTTTTTCTATTAAAAGAAGAGTTTTCCCGATTGTACTAATAAAACAATGAGTCCTAGGTTCTTTTATTTTATATTCTAACCCAACCTTAATATCATCTCTATAACCTGCACATTCACCGAGACCTTCAATTATCATATTCCAAGATTTTATATAATCTGTTTGAAAGCTGTAATCATAGCCGTCCTGACCAAGCCAAACATCTATTAAGGGACAGTCAAGTATTTTAGCAATATCCATATATTTTTTTACTTCTTCTATTGCTTGTTTTCTAATATTATTGTCTTTATTGGCAAAACTTCCTTTTTGCCATTTAGCTTGAGTAAATAAATCAATTACAATGCAAGTAATTTCAAAATTATATTCATGTTTATACTTTGTAATTAGATCAACATTTTCTTCATTAATATTCCAGGTTCCTACCAGTTCAAGTCCGCTAAGATCTTTTACTTTTTTTGCCAAAATAAACATTTCTTCAAGAGACTTTGATGATTTATAACCTGATTGACAAAATCTATCAGCTTGATTCCCGAAAGTAGCAAGAACAGTGGAAAATTTAATATCTGATTTTGTTTCCATAATTCTCTTTTATTTAATTATGTTTATTAACTATGTTTATTAATATAGATAAATTATTAATAAATGTCAACAGGAGTGCATTAATTTATTTAAAAAATTATCAAGCGTGGTTAGGAAAATTGTACGTCAGACCAACAATGCCAATCCGCATTTTATATTATTATATATTTGACTTCACTTTTAGCTTCTTAGGATTTTTAAAGAGAAGAGTTAACAGATTATCGATGTTGTTTATGAGCTTAATCCTGACATTTGTTTATTTTCACGATCTGATATACATCATCTTTAGACTTAAAGTGAAATCTGGGCATTTTGGCTGAAGTTAGGATTTCTCGGATATTTTCAGCATCAGTTCTCTTTTTGCTTCACTGTCAAGATAGTCGATGAATAATTTGCCATTAAGATGATCTACTTCATGCAAAAATATTCTTGCAAGTGTGTTTTCAGCATCAAAAGATACTTGTTTTCCCTTTAAATTTGTAGCGGTAACATGAATTTTTTTAGGTCTCTTCAGCATGCATCCCATGGAATAAAGGCTCAAGCAGCCTTCATGCATTTCCACTTTATTATTATCTATTATTTTTATTTCAGGGTTTATATATACTTCTGTCTTTTCAAGGTTTATAACTATTACTCTTTTTAATACCCCTACTTGAACGGCAGCAAGACCTACTGCCGTATAATCATCTGAATTTACAGTATCCTTCATGTCTCTGACCAATTCAAGAATTTCACTGTCAATTTTTTCAACTTTTTCACTTATTTTTCTTAAAACAGGATCACCAAGTTTTCTGATTGATCTTACAGCCATTATTTTCCTTATTGATTATAAAATCCATACCGGATCTACATCTATTATTAGTTTGCATTCTTTTTCTATTTTAAACATCTTTATTAATTTAGTAAACCTGCTGATAAACCTGTTTATTTTAAATGTTTTTATTAAGATATGCCATCTGTAAAACTGATTTAATTTGGCAAACGGTGCAGGAGAAGGTCCAAGTATCTGATAAGAATCATTACCTTTAATATCTTTCAGCATATTATACAGCCTTACTGTTTCCGATTGTGCAGTTTTTTCATTTTTGCCTGAAACAACAATATTTATTAAACTTGAAAAGGGCGGATAATCAAGTTCCCTTCTGTTTGCAAGCTCTTTTGTGCAGAATTCTTCATAGCTTCCTTCAGTAAAGCTTTTAATAATTATACTTTCAGGATTAAATGTCTGCACAATTACCTTGCATTTTCTGTTGCTTCTTCCAGTTCTTCCTGAAACCTGGGTTAAAAGTGCAAAAACCCTTTCATTTATGTGGTAATCTGGAAGTGAAAGCATGCTGTCTGTATTGATAACACCAACAAGGGTAACATCTTTTATATCAAGACCTTTGGAAATCATTTGCGTGCCAATGAGTATCGAAGGATTTTGACTTATGAATTTGTTTAATATTTCTTCATGAGATTTTTTTACTGATGTTACATCTGAATCCATTCTTATTACGGGAATATCATGAAACCTTTGTTTAAGCTTTGCTTCAACTTTTTGTATGCCTGTCCCATATAAGGTTATCCTTTTGCTGTTACATGACTGACAGATATTGTTAAAGGATACCTCGCTTCCGCAGTGATGGCATTTCAGTTTCCTTTCAGTAATATGAAAGACATAAGCAAGATTGCAGTTTTTGCACTTTGGAATATGACCGCATTCATTGCAGATTATAAAATTACTGTAGCCCCTCCGGTTTATAAATATTATTGCCTTTTCCCTTTTTTCTGTAACTTCTTTGATATTATTAAATAATTCATCTGTAATTATCTCATCTTCCCTGGATCTGTTTATTTTTCTTAAATCCACTATTTGCTTGCTAACCTCATTATTTTTAAAAATTTTTTCAGGCATTTTTAAAACAGTAGAATTTTCATCATTGGATAATTTATATTTTAATGTCAATGAAGGCGTAGCGCTTCCAAATACTACAGGGATTTTTAAAATTTCTGCCAGTTTCATAACTGTATTTTGGGCATTATACCTTAATCCGAAATTTTCCTTATAGGAAGGATCATGTTCTTCATCAACAATGATTATCCCAAGGTTTTGAATCGGGGTAAAGATAGCTGATCTTGTACCTATTACAATGTTTACATTCCCTTCAAGTATGTCAAGCCATTTTTCGTACCTTTCATTATCGTTCATACCTGAATGATAAACTGCAAGCCCGACAGGAAAAACATTTTTAAAATTTGAATAAAGCTGAGGAGTAAGTGAGATTTCCGGTGTTAAAATCAATGCACTTTTCTTATTTTTTATGGCTTCCTTTACACATCTTATATAAACTTCAGTTTTACCGCTTCCTGTAACACCTTCTATAAGAAATTTATGATGCATGTTTTTTTTAATAATGCCGGTAATTTTATTTATGCAATTTTTCTGATAGCTGTTTAATTTTATTTCATCTTTAAAATTATTTCTGCTGTAGCCGTTATAATTAAAGTCTCTTCTTACTTCAATTTTTTCTTTAATAACAAGATTTTTATTTACAAGTGCTGTCAGACTGTAACGGGTTGCATCTACAGCTTTTAAAATTTTTTCTGCTTCAGCTAAAGGGTTTAATTTAAGATAATTAAGTATTTGTTTTTGAGAATTACTTTTTATAAGTGCTGCTTTATCTGGTTTAAGGATTTCTTCTTCATTTAATTTAAAAACATTAATTAATTTTGGTTTAATTTTTAAAAATTTTAAGTTATAACCTGGCGGCATAAAAAGTTTTAAGGCACTTCCTATCGAAGATATGTAATAAAAAGCCAACCAGTAAGCAAGTTTTAATCTGTTTTTATCAAGGAAAGGCTTTGAAAATAAAATATCCTTTATTTCTCTTATTTCTTTGCCTGATGTTTCCTTAAAAGATGACAGGTCTTTAATTTTATTTACAAAACCAACTTCAAGACGTTTGCCGAAAGGGACAATGACAAGACTTCCTGTTTTAAGATTTTTTTTTAAATTTACAGGAATAAGATAATCAAATGACGAGTCAATTCTGGAAGTTTTCAAATTTAAATACACTTCAGCAAAATTAGCCGTCATTTTAATTATTTAAAAAATATTTGTTAAAATTCAAAAATTATTCCCGGTAAATTTATTTCCAATTAATTGCAGTAAATATTATTTTACATTCATAACAGGACTGCAGATTCCTTATTTGTATGCTTTATTTTTTAATTATTAATAATATATTTACAAGCCGAGATAATCCTTTATATCCTTTACCCTGTCCAGGCGCTCCCATGTGAAGTCCTTGTCGCTTCTTCCGAAGTGACCGTATGATGCAGTTTTTCTGTAAATAGGCCGCAGCAGGTCAAGATTTTTAATTATTGCAGCAGGACGAAGATCAAATAACTCTGTAATACATTCTTCAATCCTGTTTCTGTCAACTTTTTCGGTATTAAAAGTTTCAACCATAACAGATACAGGGTGAGCAACTCCTATTGCATAAGCAATCTGCACTTCAATTTTATCTGCAGCACCTGCAGCCACAAGATTTTTAGCCACATGCCTTGTAGCATATGAGGCAGACCTGTCAACCTTTGAAGGATCCTTTCCTGAGAAGCACCCTCCTCCATGTCTTGCCATGCCTCCATAAGTATCAACGATTATTTTTCTTCCCGTTAGTCCGCTATCTCCCATTGGTCCTCCAACAGTAAAAGCTCCTGTAGGATTTACATAAACCTTGAAGTCATCATTTAAATATTTTTCAGGAATTATGGGTTTTATTACAAATTCCTTCATATCGGGAGCAATCTGACTTTCAATACTGATTTCAGGTTTATGCTGCGTCGAAACAACTATTTTGTCAACTTTTACAGGCTTCCAGTTTTCATATTTTATTGTAACCTGTGTTTTGCCGTCAGGACGAAGATATGGAATCATGCCTGATTTTCTTACCTCTGCAAGTCTATGCGCAAGTTTATGAGCAAGCATTATAGGCAGCGGCATATATTCGGGAGTTTCATTACAAGCAAAACCAAACATCATGCCTTGATCTCCTGCACCCTGAATATCAAATTCATCATTTAAGCTGTTGCCAACCCTTGCTTCAATTGCTTTTGAAACACCCATGCTTATATCTTGTGACTGCTTGCCAAGGGAAACTATAATCCCGCAGGTGTCCGCATCAAAACCATATTTAGCTCTGGTATATCCTATTTCCCTCACAACCTGCCTTACTATATCAGGTATCTCAACATAAGTATTAGTTGTTACTTCACCTGCAATAACCACAAGCCCCGTTTTTACCAGAGTTTCAACCGCTACCCTTGCCTTTTTATCTTCCGCGATTATTGAATCCAGTATAGCATCAGAAATCTGATCGCACATCTTATCCGGATGCCCTTCAGTTACGGATTCTGAAGTAAATAAATGATTTCCGCCCTTTACCATTAAATTCCTCCATTGTAATAAAATTTAAATATTTTAACTTAACTTACTTACTATTTCATTTACAATTTCTCTTGCAATAATTCTTTTCTTTGCTTTTTGAATTTTTTTGATTTTTCCTTCCCTGTCAATAATAAAAACTTCATTATAATCACTTTCAAAACCTATATCATTCCTTGAGATATCATTGAGTATAATCATGTCAATTTTGTTTCCCTTAAGTTTTTCAATTCCATATTCAATATTATCTCCGCTTTCGGCTGCAAAACCACAAAGAAACTGATCATCTTTTTTAATGCCTGACAGAATCCTTAATATGTTTTCATTTTCAATAAATTTTATCTTTGAAAGCATATCGCTGTTTTTTTTCAGTTTATAATCAAATCTTTGTTCAGGAATTATATCTGAAACAGCAGCAGCCATGATTATTACATCAGAATCATTAAAGAACTCCATTACTTTTTCCTTCATTTCTTTTGTGCTGTTAACAAAGTAAGTTTGTCCTCCATATATTTTTGGAATGCTTGGGGAAGCACTTACCAGGATTACCTTGTCTGCACCCCTGAATTTTGCTTCCATTGCAAGGTTATATCCCATCTTTCCGCTTGAATAATTTGAAATATATCTTACAGAATCTATATTTTCTCTTGTACCGCCGGCAGTTATAAGAATATTTTTACCTCTAAGGTCATCGTTAATCTTCAGCAAATCTGACAAACTTTCAATTATTTTATCCTCATCTTCAAGTCTGCCGATCCCTTCAACACCGCATGCAAGATTTCCTGTGGAAGGTCCGGTGAAGAAAAAGGTGCCGCAGTCTTTCAGTTTCCTGACATTATCCTGTATTGCAGGATTAAGCCACATTTTTTCATTCATTGCAGGAGCAATAAGGACTGGACAGCTTGCTGCAGCTACTGCAGTTGTTAAAAAATTGTCGCATATTCCGCATGCAATTTTTGAAATGGTATTTGCGCTTGCCGGAGCTATGAGTATTGCATCAGCACTTTGAGGAAGGCTTACATGGCTTATTTTTTCGTTATTTTCAAACATATTCAGTATTGCTTTTTTACCGCTGATGGCACTTAAAGTAACCGGGGTAATAAAATTAACAGCATTTTCAGTAAAAACAGGAAAAACTTCAACGCCTTCTCTTACCAGCCTTGAGCATACATAAGCTGACTTATATGCAGCAATGCTTCCTGTTATACCTAAAATTATCTTTTTGTTCCTTAAAATTTCATTACTGAAACTATTTGATTCCATCTTTTATTCTTAAATAATTTATTTTATCTTCCTTGATTTCATTAAAGGCAATTTCAAGAGGATCAGTTGAATCCGTTTCAATTAAAGGTTCGATTATATTCGTTCTTTCCATGTTTTTTTTTGCCTGAAAAAAATCAGCAAGTTCTCTTGATCTTTTTGCTATTTCAATGCATAAAGTGTACTTGCTGTCCACTTTATCAAGAAGCTCATCAATATTGGGTAAACTCATTTATTAATTACCTCCACATTTAGACGTTAATACATATAGTAAATTTTTTAAAGCCTCATTATAATTATTATTAATAATTATGCAATCATAATATTTCTCATATTTTATTTCCTCTTTTGCCTTTTTCATTCTGTCAGAAATTTCACTCTCGCATTCCCTGGCTCTTTTTTTTAATCTTTTTTCCAGCTCATAAACACCTGGAGCACTGATAAAAATTAAATAAGACTGCGGCATAGCTTTTCTTACCTGCAATGCTCCGCTGACTTCTATTTCAAGGATTATATTCATTCCCTTTTGCAGATTATTATCAACAAATTTTTTTGGAGTTCCGTAATAATATCCGCAGTACTGTGCCCATTCAAGTAATTGATTGTCCTTAATCATTTTCTCAAATTCATCCTTGCTTACAAAATGATAGTGACTGCCGTTCTTTTCCCCTTTTCTTTGAGGTCTTGTAGTTACTGAAACTGATTTTACAAAGTTATCAAGAATGGACAATGCTTTTCTGATAAGAGTGCTTTTCCCTGCACCCGAAGGTCCTGAAATAACAAATAAAGTTCCTTTTAGTTTTTTTGCCATGTTTGTCATATTAAATTCAGGTTATCATACATCTTTAAAAATAATTATTATTGGAATTCATTTTTACTTTTAAGGTTTTACTTAATTTGAAAATATTTTTTTAAATTTTCCTTCTGCTTTTTCCCCAGTCCGCCGAAATTTTTTCTCTCGTTTATTAATAATGTGCTTAATATCTTTTTTGCTCTTGTCTCTCCTGTTTGCGGAAAGGACATCAATATATCAAGTATTTTCATTTTTGCAACAATATCTGCATATTTTTCAAACTCATTAAAAATTTCCGTAATTTTTATATTGCCGTTTTTAATGGATTTTTTAATTTTTGATCTCTGGGCTCTAAAAAATCTTGCCTTTTCAAGGCTTTCCTGTCTTTTTTCTTTTGAAATTATTGGTGCCGCCATTATAAATTAATTTTCTTTACTCATCCAATTTTAATTTATTTATGCATAAAACCATGAAATTACTATTACTATTGCATGCTTAAAATCTATAATTTTATAAAGAATAGATTTAATGCAAAAATACCCAATAAGCAAACTTAATATACCGGTTTATTTTTTACATATTTCAAGTCTTGAAACTTTTTCTGCTTTTTTTAAATCTTCTTTTATCTTCTTATCGTTCTTTATTTCATTTACCAGCATATTAATGATATTTTTAAGATTGGTATCGAAATTTTCGTTAATTGCATAATTTACCCACAACCCGCTTTTGCTATAGGTTATTATTTCAGCTTCTTCTAGCTTTTTAAGGTCAAATGAAATAGTTGGCTGAGAAAGGCTTATAATCCTCTGAATTTCACAGACGCACAATCCACTCTTATGGAAAAGCAGGCACACTATCCTTAATCTGTTTTCATCAGAGAGAGCTTTTAGAATTTTTATAATTTTTTTCATTTTATTTAAAATATTATTTTATAATTTTTTTTCACTGCTGGATATACAACTGGCAAGGCTGCCTTCTACATTTTCTTCATTAAAAAATCTGCGTTTAAAATAAAGGGCGACATTAACCAGTCCAATCAGGACAGGTACTTCAACAAGAGGACCTATTACTGCAGCAAATGCAGCCCCTGAGTTTATCCCAAATACTGCAACTGCTACGGCTATTGCAAGCTCGAAGTTGTTGCTGGCGGCTGTAAATGCAAGTGTAGTTGTCTTTGCATATCCTGCCTTTATAGCTCTACCCATAAAGAAAGATACTATAAACATTACCACAAAATAAATAAGAAGAGGAGCAGCAATTCGAAGCACGTCAAGCGGTATCCTTACAATGTATTCTCCCTTAAGTGAAAACATAACTAATATTGTAAATAGAAGAGCAATAAGAGTAATTGGACTTATTTTTGGAATAAATACCTTTTCATACCATTCTTTGCCCTTTATTTTAACCAGGATAAGCCTGGTTAACATTCCAGCCACAAAAGGGATGCCAAGGTAAATACCTACACTTTTTGCTATCTCTCCTATTGATATATCAACAACTGCACCTTTAAGACCAAAATATTTTGGAAGCACCGTTATAAATAAATATGCATAAACAGAGTAAAAAAATACCTGGAAAATGGAGTTAAAAGCTACAAGTCCTGCTGCATATTCTGTATCACCCCTGGCAAGGTCATTCCAGACAATTACCATAGCAATACAACGGGCAAGACCTATCATTATAAGGCCAACCATATATTGCGGGTAACCTCGAAGAAGCGCTATTGCAAGAAAAAACATAAGTATGGGTCCAATTATCCAGTTTTGAACGAGTGACAGTCCAAGTACTTTCCAGTTTCTGAAAACATCCTTTAATTCCTCATATTTTACTTTGGCAAGAGGAGGATACATCATTAAAATTAAACCTATGGCAATAGGTATATTGGTAGTCCCTACTGATAGCTTATTAGTTAAGTTGGCAATATTCGGGAAAAAGTATCCCAGCCCTACTCCTGCTGCCATGGCTATAAATATCCATAATGTTAAAAACCTATCAAGAAATGATAATCTTTTTACAATTCCCTCTGCCATAACTATTTCCTTTCTAAGTAATAAAAAAATTTATTAATAACTATGTTTTTTTAATCCTGGGATGATAATAAAGTTTGGGCAAGTTCATTTATTTTTTTAATCGGCACATTTTTTACTATGTTAGCTAATTCAATTGCTTCTTTTATTTCATCCCTGAGTATTCTCAGTTCAACACATTTTTTATAGTGCCATTCCAGGCATGGTATGCAATTACCCGCTACTGCTGCCCCAACTGCAATAAGCTCTTTTGTTTTTTCATCCATTTTTTAACTCACTTTAGCTTTTTATTTATTCTTTTTTTAAAAATAAGTATATTAAAAATTTTAAATTTATCAATATATAAAATTAATAATAGATTATTTTATATTGAGTTACCCCTTAAGTTGTATAAATGAAATTTTCATCTTATAATTTTCTTTTAATCTCAAAAAGAATTTCATTTATATCATATGATTGCCCAAGACAAGCTACTTCATCTCCCACAGTAATTATCGGAATTGCTCCTAACCCAAATGATTGCAATAACTCAAAAATTTGTGGATGCTGTTCCAAAATTTTTGCTTTTTTGATATCAAATATCTCTACCGTAATATTAAGGTCTTTTTCAATATCATCCTTTAGTGAATTCAATTCTTCCTCACTTTGACCAATAGGTCCGCAACAGCCTGCCTGAGGTCCACAGGGAAATTCCTGCTTCATGGTAAAAATTTTTATTACTTTGCTATTATTTTGCATATTGCCTTCTCCTCTAATATCTTAATTTTTATTGTATTCTAATTTTTTTGAATAAATATCTTTAGATTGATTATTTTTAAAAATCTTCTCCCCTGCAAGCTTAAGCCTCTCCAATCCTACTGGTTCGTCCTTAAAGAGGGGGACTTTAATCATTGGTACTTTGAATCTCTTTTTAATCTCAGTAAAATATTTTCTTTGCTGCTTTTTTCTGTTTTCAAAAAAGATATTTTTCCCATATTCATCCGGTAATATATAATTAATTGCAACAATAGAGGTATTTATACCCACTTGACTTTTTAAATCTTCTGCTGCCCGCCATGCCTCAATTATCGGAGTATATTCAGGATACATAACAAAGATAAATGTACTTTTCCCGCTATCTCTCATAGTTTCTATAACATGCATATACTTATTTTTTGTTTCTTCTGAAGTTTTTTTTGCCAGTGAACCCAGATCAATAAAGCCTTTCCAGTCAGTAGGAAGTTCAAGCAGCCTTAGAGTATGCCCGGTTGGTGCAGTATCAAAGATTACTACATCATACCCATTTGGCTCAAAATAGCTCATGAACTTTTCAAATGCAGACATTTCCTCGGCACAAGGTGAATTTAGGTCTTCTTCTACAGATTTTTTTGTTTCCATATCCAAATCTTTAACTGCTTCTAAAATCCTCTTTTTATATTCTTTCAGAGCTTTTTTCTGATCTATTCTTGCAGCAAACAAATTATCTGCACCTGTAATTTCTTTTGGAGTATGGGTAATATTTTGTCCAAAAATATCATTTAAATGAGAAGCAGGGTCAGTTGTAACTATTAAAGTTTTTAAACCTTTCTCAGCTAAATAAACAGAAGTTATACATGCAATTGAGCTTTTGCCAACTCCGCCCTTACCGGTAAAGAAAATATATCGGGTTTCATTTTTTTCCGGGCAGAATAAATCATAAATGTCTTTTGCCTCCCCTGTTATATTAAATTCATCCATATCTTCAAAGGTATTTTTATTGGATAAATCAGTTGCGTCTTCCTCTTTTTGCCCGTCATATAAAAACCTGCCTACGTTTTCCAATAATTTTATACCAGATAATTCAGATTCCTTCAGAGGATAAAATATTTTAGTTAAATGTTTAAAATCTTTCTCAATTTTTTTAACATTTGCTAATTCTTCATCTTTTTTCTCTTCAAAAAAACTATCAGTAATTGCCTCTTCGGGCAACAATCCATTGACAATAAGTGCGCTAGTTTTAATACCTAAATTAGAAATTTCTTTGATACTTCTTTTTGTTTCAAGTATTGAAGAATTCTCCGGTTTTAAGACAAATATAAATGAAGTTTTGTTTTTATCCTGAAGATAGGAAATGGCTTTCTCATATTTTAATTTAGCGCTCTGCAAAGATGCCCCCGGTCCTATACAGGTGGATACACTATTTTGCAGCGTTTCACTCCAGCCGGATGGAAGCTCCAGGAGTCTAATAGTATGTCCGGTGGGGGCTGTATCAAATATCACAACATCATATTGAGGATCATCCATATATTCTATAAATTTATCAAAAGCTGCTACTTCTTCAACACAGGGACTATTTAATTGTTCTTTTATTGTCTGAAGGCTCTTTTCATCCAGTAAATCCCTCATCGGTGAAATGATTCTTTCTCTGTATACCTCTGATGCAATGTCTGGATCTATTTCAATTGCAGAAAGATTTTTAATGCCGTCAATTGGAGTAATTTTATGCCCGATTTCCTGCTTAAAAATATCCCCAAGGTTTGGTGCAGGATCTGTTGTAACAAGTAAAGTTTTATATCCTTTATTGGCTAGCCATACTGCTGTAGCGCAACTCATAGTGCTTTTGCCAACTCCGCCTTTGCCACTAAAAAATATATATTTTGTCTCATTTTTTATATTTGGCTCTATTAATCTGTTCATTTAGCTTAAACCCTTTCTAACAAATTTTTACAATAATATATTAATATACTTGGATAATTCTTCTTTAAGCTCATTAAATTTAAGATACTTCTTTTTAGCAATAATTTTTCCATTAACTACGGTAATTGGAAGAATTTCTTTTCCATTTTCTTTGACCAGTTGAAAAATTTCCTTATTTTCAAGAAACATCTTGACATCAAACAATAGGCTTGCTCTTGTAATTTTTAAATCGCTGAATTCATTGCTTATTCTTTTTAATGTTTCGTTAAATTCTATCAATTCCTTATCCGGTTCAGGACCACAAACACCAGTAGGACAGCACATCGCTCCTTCATATATTATTAAATTATTTTCTGACAATTTTATGCCTCCTTCGATTTTTCAATAATATTTTTATATGCGATTATGAGTATATATCTGAAAAAATTTTTATATAATCAAATACATTTTCGGAAGTTACATTAATAATTGGAATAACAATTAGCTTTTCAACTTCATCTATCCTTCCCTTCTTTATCATGTCAGCAATTTTTATAACAGTTCTCCCAATTTCAGCAGGCTGTTGAAGTATTGTTGCCTTCATTTTACCTTTTTTTAAAGACTCTATTGCTTCCTTGTCACCGTTATAGCCACAAACCATAACATCATAGAACTTTCCGGTAGCCGCTGCATCCTCTAATGCTTTAACTGCACCAATAGCCATCTCATCATCTACACCCCAAATTAGATCTATATCTGGATTAGACTGAAGAATACTTTTCATAACATTCATTGCCTGGAACCTATCCCAATTTGCTGGCTGAGAAGCAACTATCTCAATATCAGGATAGCTATCAATGACAGAACGAAAACCCTTTAATCTAAATTCATTAGCATATTGGCCAGGAATTCCCTCTAATACTGCTATTTTACCTTTCCCACCTAGTAGCTCAACTATGTACTTAGCTATCATTTCACCACCTGTTTCATCATCTGATCCAATTAATGACAGAACATCTAAACCTTCTGGGGGTTTCAAAGTATCAAGAAGTATAACAGGGATTCCTTTTTGCTGAGCTTTTAACAATGAAGAAACAACAGCATTGGGATCATTTACGGCAACAGCTAACAAATCAACATTTTTCTGGGTGAGATCTTCAATTATCTTAATCTGTACTTCAATATCTTGCTGATCAAGTCCTAAAATAACCTGTACATTTATATTTTCCTTCTTTGCTACAGCTGCTTTTACAGCATCTGCCATTGTATCAAAATAAAAACTTTCATAAGCTCCTGGTATAATAAAACCAACTTCAAATTGTTCTTTTTTAGTAGTTGTTTCTTTCTTACATCCAAATAATCCAAAAGATACTACAAAGGTAAATATCAAAAATAATATTGATAGCTTTATAATCTTATTTTTATACATTTTCATTTCCTCCTAATATTGAATTTTTTTTACCTAAACTTTTAACAACTTTTAAATAATATTTGTTTAATCTTGTATATTAAAATCACCATTTTTTATGATATATTTTAAGTCCTTTATTAAGCCCTATATATCTCAATATCTTTGAATGAGTTTTGTTTTTTTAATATTTCGTTAAATACTATTAATTTCTTTTCTGGTTCAGCCAAGGCTGCATACACCCATAGAACAGCACATCATTTCTTTTCCTTAGTTTCTAAAATTATAATAAACTGACTTACCACCAACTTGGTCCGTTTTTAATATCTTAAATATCCTCTTGCAAGTTTGCCAGATAAAGCTATAGCAAATAATAAATACTTAATTTTTTTTTGACTTTTCAGCAACTTTTTTTAAAGGCTGGTTGATGCATTCTTTCATATTTGATAAATCTCGCAAAAAAAACTTTTCCTTGCGCAAATGCTTTTTGAAACTTTCATACAAATTTTCTTCAATTTTATTCTTTGGTTCAGCAAGAGAATAATAGACCCACGTGCCTTCTCTTCTACACTTTACTAAACCTGAATATCTTAAAATAGTAAGATGACGGGATACTTTGACCTGGGAAAGGGCCAGTGCTGCCTCAATCTGACAGACACAAAGTTCTTTCTCAGAAAGCAGTAATACAATTCTCAAACGTGTTTCATCCGCAAGTGCTTTAAATAAACCAACATATTGTTGCATTTTTATCTCCTATATACTTATAATCGAATAATCATATATAATAATTACAAAAAAATTGGTGTCAAGAAAAATCTTTATAAAATTGTTAGTTAAAAATAAATCTAATAAAATTATTTCTACTTTTTTTGATAAAGTGGAGAAATGGATCTTAGTTTTTTAACTATTTCAGGCAAAACCTCAAGTACAAAGTCTATATCTTCAATAGTATTGTCTCTTCCAAGAGTAAAACGCAATGAACCATGCGCAACTTCTGGAGGCACATCCATAGCATATAAGACATGAGATGGTTCTGAAATATTTGAAGTACAGGCAGAACCGGATGACGCGCATATGCCTCTAGCATCAAGATGGAGTAGAATAGACTCACCTTCTATATATTCTATACTTACGTTCACATTACCAGGAAGCCTCTTTATGGGATGGCCGTTTAATCTAGAGTATTTTATTTTTTTTTAGAATCCCTTTTATTAATTTATCTCTTAAAGGAATTAGACTGAGTATGTCTTTTCCCATTTCTTTTTTGGCTAACTCTGCTGCCACACCAAAACCCACAATTCCAGCCACATTTTCTGTGGAAGCCCGTAGTTTATTTTCTTGATCGCCACCATAGAGAAAAGGCACAATTTTAACCCCTTTTCGAATATAAAGTGCACCAACTCCCTTTGGTCCATAGAGTTTATGAGCTGAAGCAGAAAGTAAATCCACATTCAATTTAGTTAGATCTATAGGAATATGGCCATAAGTCTGGACAGCATCAGTGTGAAAGTATACTCCTTTCTCTTTAGCAACCTCGCCTATTTTTTCTATTGGCTCAATTGTACCAACCTCATTATTGGCATGCATTATTGAGATAAGAATTGTATCACTGCGAATCGCTTTTTTAATATCCTCAAGACTAACCATTCCTTGATTATCTACAGGAAGGTATGTTACTTCAAAACCTGCATTCTCCAAAAACTTGCAAATATTAAGAACTGCATGATGTTCGATAGAGGTAGTAATTATATGTTTGCCCCTTTTATTATTAGCCCAAGCTACTCCTGCAATTGCGAAATTATCAGATTCAGTTCCTCCTGAGGTAAAGACGATCTCTGAAGGATGAGCATTAATAACAGAAGCTACCTTTTCTCTGGCAACATTAATAGCTTCCTTTGCCTCTTGGCCATAAAAATAAAGAGATGAGGGATTACCAAATTTTTCTCTAAAATAAGGTAACATTGCTACACTTACATTAGGCCTCATTGGTGTCGTAGCTGCATAATCTAAATATATTCTTTTCATTTCTTCTTTAAGTTTTAATTATCGATTACATTAAAATTGTCAATTCTTTTCACGTTAATAAAAGTAATTCCATCTTTTTGTTTTATCAGCGCAGGCTCAACAGAATCCTTTATGAGATATTTTAACGAATCAAGATGTCTTAAGCCAAGCGCATACAATAAAATAACTTCCTCAACACCAAGCGACTTGAATCCCTTCATACAAGTTATAACACTGTCTGATGCCGGCGATAAATCTGATGCTATTAAAATTTTCTTAAACATTTCTATTCTCCTTATAAAAATTTAAATAATTATTACTGTTCAGGTCTGAAACCTAAGCCATCATGATCACCCCTTCCCTAATCTTACAGGTATTGCAGTTGCAGAATCTAAATGTTTTTTCATCTCCTCTTTGTTTTTTTATTTATCAATTATTATATTTATATAATCGATTATAAATATATAATAACTGAAAAAATATTAATGTCAAGAAGCAGTTTTTAACAGATAGATGAAAAACTACATAAGTAAGCCAATTTGCCAGAAGTTGTACAGGATAAAATATACAATTTTCTTTAATTTTATTCCTTACTATTTTTACATCCGGAACAAAACCTGAAAGTACTACCTTACCGTTAATATCAAGTGTAGGGGTTTGTATTATGCCCATTTCAACCATTTTTTGAATATCAGTTAGGTGTTCAATTTCTGTTCCAAGACCTATTTCTTTAACAGATTGCTTTGTAACCTCCAGAAGTCTTTTGCAGTTTGTACAACCCCCGTCCTATTACTTTTATTTCCATCTTATCTTTTCTCCTTATAATTTATCTCTTTAGTTAAAATTTTTACTTGTTATTGATAAATTTAAATATTTAGATATAATAGTATATTAAATTTTTTATTGTAAGTAAATTATTTTTTTAGAGGGCAATTAAATTGACAAATCTCAAAAAAATAACAAAAATTTTAAAAGCCTTATCAGATGAAGGCAGAATAAGAATAATTGCACTTCTTAATAAAAGAAATAATTTATGTGTAGGTGAAATAACACGGATTATCGGTCTTTCCCAACCTACCATATCATCGCATTTAAAGAAACTTCAGGATGCAGAAATAATAACTCATTCTAAAGATGGGCTTTGGATTAATTACAACTTAGATGAAAATGTGGAAGAACAAGTTAAAAAATTTTTAAGCTTAATTATTCAAGTACTTGATGAAGATGAAAGTATTAGATCTGATGTTTCAAGGTCTGATAAAATTGATGAGATATAATTTGTAAGAGACAATAAAAATAATGATTGGGGGTCATGTTATGAGTTTTATGGAATATGCATATGATAAATTTATTTTTAAGGTTAAAAATGAAATTTACTATCATATGGATGGATGCTGGGTTGAAAAGGCTGACAATGTTGCAACTATAGGTGTTACAGACTTTTTTCAGACATTAAATGGTGATGTTGCATCTGTTAGCTTATTTGCTGTAGGCATAAGACTAAAACAGGGCGATCCTTTTGGAGATATCGAAACAATGAAAGTTTCCTTTGAGCTGACTTCACCGGTAAGCGGAGAAATATTGGAACATAATAAGTTATTGGACAATTCTCCCGAGCTTGTAAATTTAGAACCTTATGGCAATGGATGGTTACTTAAAGTAAAACTTGATGATTTTGAAAAAGATAAGGTTAATTTGATGGACAGCAAAAATTATTTTGATTTCATGAAAACAAAAGTGGCTGAAGAAGGAGAAAAGTTAAAAAGTGGGTCGTGATAAAAAAGTTATCGTAATACCCTGCAGCGGTATAGGAAAACCCATAGGTACAGTTTCAAGAGAAACAACCTATGAGACCATTGAAAATTTGGCAAAAGGTAAAGCTGAAACAGTATGCCTGGCACTTCTTGTATCCGGTGATAAGGATACAATTAAAAAGGTTAAAGACAACTATGTCATAACGCTTGATGGCTGTGCGAGGCGTTGTGCTCAAAAAAATGTAGAACAGTATGGTAAAACTCCTGATAAAAGCCACATGATACTAAAATTTGCTGCTGCAAATCCCGATAAGAAGCCCCGGGGACTTATTGACATTGGTAATAGCGGCAGAGTACTGGTTAATACAATTGCAGATACAGTTGCAAAAGATGTAGAAGATTTAATTGAAAATAAAAAGGATGCAGAGAAAAAGAATAATCATTAAAGAGAGGTTTTAAAATAATGGATAATAAAATAACAGAAAAGACTGAAAGTGAAAATAAAAACAAAAAAGTGGGTATTGTTTCCTGCAGCGGTGAAGATCTGCCTGAAGGCTCTGTTTGCCGGCTTGCAACACTAGAAGTGCTCTTAAAGCGAAAGCCATTTGATACTACAACCATATGCCTGCCTTTATATATTGCCGGGGGTGAAGGAGACAGGATGTTTGCAAAAAATTATCCCACCATTACTGTTGATGGCTGTGAAAAGCTTTGTGCTAAAAAAGCTACAGAAAAATTCTCAGGTAAAGTAACACACTCAATAAATGTTAGGGATTTTTTAAAAGAAGGCGAAGAGCCTGTTAACAGACGTAATTTAAATGATATGGAAAAAGAAATAGCCGGCAGAGTCGCTGACGAAATAGAAAAAAATGTTGATAGAATTTTAAATAAAGGGCAGGATTAAATGGCAACATTTGTTTATAAGAATAATTCAGAATGGATTGGCGGCCATAAGGGTCACATTAAAATGGAAAACGGAGTAGAGCTTGATTTTTCAGCACCGCCTGCACTTCATGGCCACCCTGATGTTTTAACTCCGGAAGATGCCTTCCTGGCAGCAGTAAATACATGCTATTTTATGATGTTTATATGGGCTGCCGAGAGATATAAAATCGATCTTGTTTCATTTGAATGTGAAGCTATAGGAAAAGTTACTGAGTTTATGGACAAAACCTCTATATTTAAAGAAGTCGTTTTAAAGCTAAAAATAGCTGCCAAAAACACTACTGCTGAAAAAATAAATAGCATCATAAAACCAGCCAGAAAATACAGCCTGGTGGCAGAGTCAATTAAGGCTGAGGTTAAAATAGAGCCCGAGATAAAAATTATTTAAACTAAAAAACTATCGATAAAAAGAGAATGGTAATTATTTATACTATAATTCCGTCAGAGCCAGTATCTAAAGCATTTTTATTTATTTATTTATTTATTTATTTAAGCAAAAGGAGAGAAAATTTATGTCCACGAATTGGTATCCTGTTATAGATTATACAGAGTGCGCAGAATGCGGTTCTTGTGTCGATATGTGTCAGCATGGTGTCTAATAAATTAAATGCACCTTCCCCAGTTGTGGTATACCCTGAAGGTTGTATAGAAGGCTGTAAAGGTTGCGGCAATTTATGCCCAAATAGTGCTATACAATATTTTGGTGATACTGAATATAATGGTGATTGTGACTGTGCAGGCGGTTGTTGTGGATAGTCAAAACAAAAGTAAAAAAATAAACTTTGCATTAAAGATTATCATACCTATTGCAGTGGTTGGTGTGATTGCTGGAATATGGTTTTTTAAAACATATCAAAAGCCACAAGAAATAACTGATTTCAGTCCTACTGTAACTACAAATGATAAATCACAAGAAAAAACTAATTTCAACTCTTCTATAACTGCAACTGATGAACCTCAAGAAGTAGCTAATTCTAGTTCTTCAACAACTACTGCTGATGAATCAAAAGAAACAGCTTCCTCTACTTCTGCTACATCTGCAACTAATGAAACGCAAAAAACCGCAAATGCAGACTTTTCACTGGCTGCAAGTGAAATAGATCTTAAGAAGCTTAAGTTATATGGCCTGCCTATTATAATAGACTTTGGTGCAGACGAATGCATCCCATGTAAGGAGATGGCTCCTGTGCTAAAGAAACTAAATGCAGAATGGCAGGGTAAAGTAATTGTAAAATTTGTTGATGTCTGGAAATATCCTAATGCAGCAGTTGACTTTCCCTTGCAGGTTATTCCTTCCCAATTCTTTTTTGATGGACAGGGCAATCCTTATGTTCCAATTGATCCTGAAGGAATGCAGATGATAATGTACTCCTTAAAGGATACGCAAGAACATGTTTACACTGCACACCAGGGTGGTATGACAGAGGATCAGATTAGGGCAGTATTTAAAGAGATGGGTATAAAATGATAAATGAGTGGTTAGAAACCATATCTCCCTTAATTAGAGACGGCATGTGGCTTGCACCACTACTTACTCTTGTTTCTGGAGTTCTGACTGCATTTACTCCCTGCGCTCTCTCGAGTGTACCACTGGTCATAGGTTATGTTAGTGCTAGCTCAAATAATGATACTAAAAAAGCTTTTAGGTTGTCTCTTGTTTTTGCTATTGGTATGGCAGTAACATTTACTACATTAGGGGTAATTGCTTCTCTTGCAGGAAGACTAATTGGAAGAGCTGCATCCTGGTGGTACATCATTCTTGGTATTTTAATGGTTCTTATGGCTCTTCAAACTTGGGAGATATATAACTTTATTCCCTCTACCTTTTTAATAAATAAAAGCACAAAAAAGGGCTACATGGGTTCATTGATAGCAGGAATTTTAGGTGGTGTTTTTTCATCACCATGTTCAACACCTGTCCTTATTGTTCTTTTAGCTGTTGTTGCTGGTCAAGGAAGACTTTTGTGGGGGGTACTGCTTCTTTTGTTATATTCTGTAGGGCACAGCGTGTTAGTTCTTATTGCAGGTA
This sequence comes from Actinomycetota bacterium, assembly GCA_023379515.1. The sequence goes on along the minus strand of JAMCQQ010000212.1, from coordinate 3,684 downwards.
CGTCTATGGGATTTATAAAAAAATTAACTGTTAGCGAAAAGTATGGCAAGGTAAGAAAAATCATAAAAATTGTTCTCGGCTCTCTTATATTGCTCATAGCGTTCTATATGTTTTATTTAGCATTTTAGGAGATATTAAAATGACAATAAAGGTATTAGATGTTAGATGCCCTATTAAAGCTATTATATAGGTGAATACAATGACAAGCCACTGGCAATCAGATGGAAGTGATTCCTAAAAAATGCGATGGATGCGGCATCTGTTTTCCTTTATGCGGTGGTAATTGAATGGAACTGAAATAATTAGAAACTCAGACTTTTAATAAATAAGAATTACTAAACCACTTTAAGGAGTTGGAGATAAATGGAAAAGAAGATAGCTTATTTAGCAGTCTTAGGCGCTGGTCCAGGCGGTTATGTTGCAGCAATTAGAGCTGCAAAATTAGGACTTAAAACAATATTGATAGAAAAAGGCCAACTGGGGGGAGTTTGTTTAAATACAGGATGCATTCCTACAAAGGCTTTGCATCATGTTTCCCGGAGTATAGATGAGATAAAAAAATCCAGTATTTTTGGAGTCAATACAACAGGACTTAATATTGATTTTAAAAAAATTATGGAAAGAAAAGACTTTGTTGTAAATGCTCAAAGAAAAGGAATTCAGTATCATCTGAGTAAAAATAAAGTAGAACTTATACCTGGCAGGGGTAAATTAACTGATACTAATAAGATTATGGTTACAAATGATGCAGGAGAAAATATTGAAATAACTGCTAAAAATATAATTATAGCAACAGGCTCCTCTGCAAAAAGTATTCCACCATTTGATTTTACCAAAGAAGGCATACTGGATAATGTGAAAATTCTTTCTTTAATGGAGCTGCCTTCTTCAATCCTTATTGTTGGGGCAGGTGTTATAGGATGTGAATTTGCCAACATTTTTGCCACTCTTGGGAGTAAAGTTACATTAATTGAAGTATTGCCAAGGATACTTGCTACAGAGGACGAAGATGTTTCAAAGGTTATTCATAAAAATTTTTTAAAAAAAGGAATAAATGTATATTTAAATACAATAGCACAATCTTTGGATATAAAAGATAACAAATATATCTGTAATTTAAATAATGGAGAAAGCCTGGCTGCAGATAAAATAATGGTTGCTATTGGAAGGAGCCCCAATACTTATGATATAGGAATTGAAGACCTTGGAATAATAACAGATAGAAACTTTATAAAGGTTGATTCTCACCTTAGAACTAATATACCATCAATATATGCAATTGGTGATGTAATAGGTGGATATTTACTTGCTCATGTTGCTTCAAAAGAAGGTAAAGTTGCTGCAGAAAATATAGCTGGTAAGGAGATGGAAATGGATTATAAGGTTATTCCCTGGACAATTTTTACCTCTCCAGAGATTGGAACAGTTGGATTAAATAAGAAACAAGCAGCAGAAAAAAACTTGAAGATCCGTGTTGGTGTTTTCCCATTCATGAACAGTGGCAAAGCTCATATTTCAGCAGAAACAGAAGGTTTTGTAAAGATTGTATCAGAAAAATCTTCCGGTGAAATACTTGGTGCACAAATAATAGGTCCAAGGGCATCTGATCTTATACATGAAATTTCAGTTGCAATGAAGTCAGAGATGACAATTGAAGGATTGGCAGATTCAGTATACTCTCATCCGACACTTTCTGAGGCTATTATGGAAGCAGCAGAAGATTATTTTGGACTTGCAACACATATAAGTAGATAAAACATTTGTAGCTAACAATTAAATAAAATAAAAACTTAAAAATTGAATATGACTTTTTAATAAAATAATTATGTCATTAAGAACATGGAGGGAATCATGAATGACAAAATAAAAATCGAAATATTTGGAATTAAAAATCAACCTGCAGGCGTAGGTTGCAGTTGTGGAGGTAGTTGTGGACCCGTACAAACTATTGGTGAAAAATATGAAGAGCTAGTTGAATTCTTAAAGAAAAAATATTTCTCAAATAGGCTTGATTTAGAATTTATAGAAATTAATAAAGAAAATTTAGAAAAGTTTTCTGAAATAAATAAATTATTGGATAATCGACACTACCTGCCCTTAACTTTTATAAATGGGACGCTTAAGATCCATGGATTTATATCTAATGAAGTAATTTATGATGAGATAATAAAATCTATAACTCAATCGCAATAATTGATTTAAAAATATAATAAAAATATCTGCAGTTGTGATTGTGGAGGTAATTGCTGAAAATTTAACAATTTTTAATTTAAAAATATTTAGAAATGGAGTAACAAAACAATGGTTAAAACAAAAGTTGAGGCAGGAATTTGCGGATTTGTAACTGAAATAGAGGCTAATTCAGAAGACTCACAACGTGTTTTTTTAAAAGTTAAAACTAATTGCGAAAAAATAAATAATTTAGGACAGAAACTAACTACCTATGATGCATATAATGAAATAAAAGAAGGCTTTGATGGAGAACTTTTCAAAGCTATAAGAAGTGAGCTAAAAGGTTGTTGTTCAGGATGTGCAGTTCCAGTTGGTCTTTTTAAATCAATGCAAGTAGCTGCAATGCTTGCGCTGCCTAAAAATATATCAATAACAATAACAAAATAAATTTTTTTGAAAAGGCTTATAATTATGCAAATTTTTAATTTAGACTCTATAGATATATTTCCATATAATGAGCGGGGTAAGAACGTATTTTTTAAGTCCAAAGAATTTAAAACAAGAATTATTAAACTCCTGCCTGGCGAGAACCTACCGGAATGTGAAATGGCCTCTTATGTAATTTTTATTGTACTGGAAGGTGAAGCAGATATAACAGTAAATACAGATAAGGCTAATTTAGTGAAAAATCAGTGTCTTATAACAGAACCTTCTACAATCTCGATGCAATCAAAAAATGGGGTAAAAATTATTGGCATACAAGTAGTAAAGGATTTGTAATGTGAAAACTAGACTTTTCTGGTCAATTATAATAAATATCATAATAACAATCTTTGAAATTGTAATCGGTCTGGTATCTGGAAGTCTATCCCTGATTTCCGATGCAGTTCACAACTTTACAGATGTCGGATCGCTCACATTGAGTTGGTGGGGAGTGAAAATATCATCCAAAGCACCGACTCCAAATAAAACATATGGCTTTAAAAGAGCTGAAATCCTTATAGCATTTATTATTCTTTAGTTCTTATTGTCGTGGTCTTCCTGATTGTTAAAGAAGCATTTATCAGATTGACTCACCCGGAGCAACTATCTGGCGGGTTAATTGCCATAACGGCCACAATTGCCCTACTTGGAAATGGACTTGCAACACTTATTCTTAAAAAACATTCTCATGATAACTTAAATATGAAGAGTGCCTGGCTGCATTCTTTTCAGGATGCAATTTTCTCTCTTGGAGTAATTGTTGGAGCTATTTTAATTTATTTTTTTCACTGGAATATTATCGATCCGATAATCTCCATTCTGCTTTCGATCTTAGTTGTTCGCGAAGCATACAAAATTATTAAAGATGCCATAAATATCTTAATAGAATCTGTACCAAAAGATCTCCCGACTTCCGCACTTTTAATCTAAGTTCTATCGGTAAAATCCAAGTTTAAGCACAAAAATAACCCCCGGTTTACAAAAAGCCAAAGTAGTGCCTATAATACTTTTATCTATTGACAAAGCATT
>JAMCQQ010000211.1 GCA_023379515.1 Actinomycetota bacterium | reverse complement strand
ACAGTTTATACATTTGACAATTCTATAATGCAATCTGTCTGGAGATCTTCTGGCCGAAAAAATTTTTGGGGTTATTGTATTTGGATTAAAATTTTCTTTATAAAGTTCCTTGATCTTTTGTTTTTTGCCACACAGCGCACATTGTATTGGAATCATAACAGCTATATAATAGCTCCTAGATTTTAATCTATGAATCGTAAAAATAAAAGACGCGTTTTTGTGACCGGAGCGGGTGGATTTATCGGCGCAAATTTAACAAGAAAACTATTGAAACAAAACTTTAACGTTCATATTCTTTGCCGCACCGAGGAGATTTCTTGGAGACTAAGAAATGTCTCGCAACTTATTACGATTCATGTCGGAGATATTACTAATTTCAAATTATTGCATCGCGTGTTACAAAAAGCCCAACCGGATTATATTATTCATCTTGCCGCATACGGTGCTTATCATTATCAAACAGATCTTAATAAAATAATTAAGGTAAATATTGAAGGGACAAAAAATCTATTAGAAGCATCAAAAAACATCGCTTATAAATGCTTTATCAATACAGGGAGCTCTTCTGAATACGGATTTAAGGATAAACCGATGAAAGAAGATGATTTTTGTAATCCTGTAAGTTTCTACGGAACAGCAAAGCTTACTGCGACGCAGATGTGCAAAGTTTTTGCTCAAATTAACAATAAACCGATAATAACGCTCAGATTATTCTCGGTTTACGGACCCTACGAGGAGCGGGGCCGATTTGTCCCGATCATAATCAAATCACTCATAATAGGGGATACAATAAATCTCACTCAGGGGAATATTAGACGCGATTTTATTTATATCGACGATGTGTCAAATGCGTATATAAAAGCACTTGACTTAGGATTTAGGATGCGCGGAAAAATATTAAACATAGGTGTTGGAAAAGAATACACTAACGATCAACTAGTAAAAAAATTGTTTAAAATAACAAATAAAAAAACGCGAATCGAAAAAGGCGCATATCCTAAAAGGGCGTGGGATACCAAGCACTGGCGAGCAGATATTTCGAATGCAAAGAAAATACTAAGCTGGAATCCGAAGTTTGACCTTACTAATGGTTTGTTAGCAACTTATTCTTGGTTTGAAAAAAATCTCGATTTCTATAATTAATAAAACTATGCACAAATTTTCGCTTAAAAAACTGACTAACGAACAAAAAAAACTAAGAATTAGAATACTGGAGCTAAGTTATCAATCTAATTTATCCCATTTAGGGTCATGTCTTTCCGCGGTCGATTTGATCGACGCAGTGTATAAAACGAAGAAAAAGGATGAAAAATTTATTCTTTCCAACGGACACGCTGGTATTGCGTGGTATACGGTACTCGAAAAATATGGGTGTTTTAAAGACACTAAAATAATAAAAAAATTAAATATTCACCCAGACCGAAACATAAAATATGGAATTTATGTGTCAACCGGGAGCCTCGGACAAGGACTTCCCATAGCTCTGGGCATGGCGCTGGCAGATCGAAAAAATAACATTTACTGCATGATCTCTGATGGAGAATGTACGGAAGGAAGTGTGTGGGAAACACTCCGCGTCGGATGGGAAAAAAAGGTCTGTAACTTAAAGATTATTCTTAACGCAAACGGTTGGTCTGCTTATAACAGAGTAGACTTATCGTATTTAGTTAAAAGAATTAAGGCGTTCGGGTATGAAATACAAAAAGTAGACGGTCACGACAGTAAAAAGATTTTAGAATCACTCAAGAAAAATCACGATAGCAAACCAACTTTATTATTCGCCTACACATCGGTCGAGCAGTTTCCTTTTTTAAAAGGACAGGATGCCCATTATTATATTTTAAAGAAAGAAGACTATGAGGCCGCAATACGATCTTTAATATGAAAAAACAACAGATAACAAAGATGAGGGCTTGTTTTGCAGATTGCGTATACAAAAGAATGGAGAAAAATAAAAATATTTATGTTGTCGTGAATGATTTGGGATATAAAATGTGGGATAAAATAAGAGAAGACTTTCCAGATCGTTTTATTAATGTGGGCGCGGCCGAACAAACTCTTATCGGCGTTGGTATAGGCTTGGCGTTAAGCGATAAAATTCCTATCGTATATTCAATAACAACATTCTTGCTATATCGTCCTTTTGAAACTATACGTAATTATCTTCATTATGAAAAAATTCCTGTAAAATTAATTGGATCCGGAAGAAACAGAGATTACAGACGTGATGGAATTTCACATTGGGCAGAAGAAGATAAAGACGTAATGGCAGTGTTCAAAAATATTAGATCATATTGGCCGGAAGATGTAAAAGAAATTCCCAAACTTGTTAATAAAATGCTGAAAAGCAACAAACCATACTACATCAATTTACAAAGGTGAAAAAAAATAATAAGAAAAAAATCTCTGCTGTCATTGCCTGCTATAAAGACGCCCGGGCGATACCGATTATGCATAAAAGGCTCACAGAAACCTTCAGAAAAATCGGCGTTGATTACGAAATAATTTTTGTTAACGACGGAAGTCCAGACAATTCCGAAGATATTTTGAGGCAATTGGTAAAAAAAGACCCCCACGTAATCGGAATCAATCATTCGAGAAATTTTAGTTCCCAGATGGCTTTTACAAGCGGCATGGATATCGCAACGGGAGACGCGATCGTTTTTCTCGACGGAGACCTGCAGGATCCTCCCGAGATAATAGAAAAATTTTATTCAAAATGGATCGAGGGATACGATGTGGTCTACGGAATAAGGACAAAAAGAGAAGCGCCTCTACTTATGACATTTGCTTATCAATTATTTTATCGAATCTTTCACAAAATGTCGTACATACAAATACCGCTCGATGCAGGTGATTTTTCCTTGATCGATCGAAAGGTAGTCGATGTCCTCAAAAATTTTCCAGAACGCGACAGATTTATTAGGGGCCTTAGGGCTTGGGTTGGTTTTAGGCAAACTGGAGTACCGTACGTAAGGCCGGAAAGAATGTTTGGAAAAACGACAAATAATTTTCTTAAAAACTTTAATTGGGCGACAAAAGGGATTTTTTCGTTTTCGTATATTCCTCTTCAGTTTATAATGCTTCTTTCTTTTTCGGTTTTCTTTATCGCCTTAATCGGAATCGTCGTGCAAATTATATTAAGATTTTTATTGCCTTCAACTCCAATGGGGATCACAACAGTTCTTATCGTAATTTTATTTATCGGGGCTATTCAGCTTTTGGGTATTAGCATTTTGGGAGAATATATAGGAAAAATTTTTGAGGAAGTTAAGCAACGACCAAAATACGTGGTAAAGAGTATCTTTAAAAATCCGAAAATTAAATAAGGCGTTAACTTCTTTGCATAATTTCTAAATGAATTTGTTTTATTCTTTGCCAAAAAATATTTTACAAAAAATAAACTTTCTTCAACAGGATTATGTTGGATTTGCGATCAATATTGATGTATTCGGTATTTTTTTGGTAAGCATGCTGTTTGCAATATTTATAGTTTTTCTTTCATACGCTTTCGGTAAAAAAATATCAGCACCGATTAGTAATAAAAGCAAGAACGATTATGATTATCTATTTTTTACTGCGATTGGATATATCGCGATGAGTAGTGGGATTGCCATTTTGGGATTATTGTCATTGTTCAATT
>JAMCQQ010000210.1 GCA_023379515.1 Actinomycetota bacterium | reverse complement strand
ATCCTGCCTACATTATAGTCTATGAGACTTACCATGCCCCAGTATTTTGCTATAACAGTTTTCCATCCCATGTCAGTTATGGTACTGAAATCGTATCTTTCATTTCCGGTGCTGTTGCCCAGGTACATATCTTTAAAGTGCTTAGGTTTATCTTCAAACTCATCATCCATCCTGATTGGGAGATCGATATCATTTATATCATACATCGAGGCATAAGGTTCCGGGGGATCAAAAGGATGATGGGGGTCAACGAAGGAGCACCATATAAAAAACGGGTTATTTTTATTATCTTTTATATATTCAATTGTCTTTTGGGCAATCCAACTTGACTGGTGAAGTTCAGCAGGTATCTTATTATCCTTTATCTGGGGGGCCAGGTTAAAAGGACGTTTAAAACTCTCGTTTAGATCTTCGTCTATTTTTTCTTTTCCCTGATTTAGAACATAATCATAAATTTCTTTGTTTTCACTTTCCAGGTACCGAAGGTACTCGCCTCTTTTACTGTCATCGGTCAAATGTTTTACTTGAAAACCAAAACTGTCTTGGGGCCATTTTTCGTCCTCGTCTTCTTTGGCTAAGAGCTGGGATGTAAGATGCATTTTACCGGTTGCGGCAGTATTGTATCCGGCCTCTTTTAATGTCCTTGCCAGGGTGATTTCACTATTATCAAATATAACACCATTTTCCCTGACTCCATGGTTTTTCGGGTATCTGCCTGTAAAAATGCTCCACCTTGAAGGCATACAGTATGGGTTTTGAACAAAATGATTTTCAAAGACAACACCATCACTGGCCAAACTATCAATATTGGGAGTTTTAACTACCTTATTTCCATAGGCGCCTATTGCATCACACCTTAACTGGTCTGCTGATATCAATAAAATATTTGGTTTATTGACAGCATCATTCATTAAAACCCCCATTTATAAACTAAATTTTCACTCTTTTAGCATAACTTAAAAACTCGTGTATATTTTCTCTTGGAGTTCCGGGAATCAAAGGACTTCCCGTTCTGAAAATAAAGTTGCCATATTTTTTTGCTTCTTTTTGTCTGTCAACTTCCTTCCTGAGATCTCATATCTGTAATTTCCCCACCAATGCACTGATGCGGCACTTTCTCCTACTTTTTCCAGATTTAGGTATTTTTCTATTTTCTGTTTTGTATTCATATTGTTCTATCCATCAAAAAGTTTATGTTTTAATTTACTTATATATGGATTGTAATTATGCATGGATTTTAATTATTTATTATCCCTTTCAAATTTCTCAATAATCTCTTTTATGTCTTTGCTTTTATCTTTATCAATTACATTACGTGTTTCATTTAAAAGAAGTTTTTGGGCTTTTACACTGGCATTATCTGTAATTGTCTTACACCCGTCACGAACCCATGTCTGAAGCTCAGTACGGTTAAGTACATCAGTATCGGTAAATTCATCACTCTTTAGGTTTTCAAGTGTAGAGATATCGCCAAGGTAATTACCCAGGGGTCCTACCCTTTTTATGGCATCTACCATTAAAGACTTTTCGCTTACCTCAATTCCCCTTATATATCTTCTTATCAGCTTTACCATTTCATTATCTATTACTGCCTGTTCGTATGAGGAGACCTTGCCGCTTCCAAACATGCCTACATTTACCATAAGATCTGTCCCTGATTCAAAACCTGAAATTAGTGAAAACATATTCTCAATTGCAGTCTGCTCATCCATTGTCGGGCTGTCGGAGTCTGGAGTAGCTCCATGAGTTGGTATATTGTAGAACTGTGCCATCTGGTTGCCTGCTACACAGAAAAGAAATGATTCGGGAGTACCTAAAAGGTTTACACCTCTTCTCATCTCCAGGCGGTTTCCTCCGTTTCTGTATATAAGGGGTGTTCCCTTATTTACAAGCTGTCCTATTGCAATACCTGCAAGTATTTCAGCATTTTTCTGCACAAGCGCTCCAGCAATTGAGTAGGGTGCAGTTGCTCCTGCAAGTACACCTGGAAGTATTACACATGGAAAGCCTTCTTTTATAATAGTAATGAAACCGTCTATAGTTTCGCTATTCCAGAAAAGAGGGCTTGAAGGAGAAAACTGGACAAGGCCTATTGGCTTGTCTGAAATTCTATCTGAACCACTTACTATCTTAATCATCTCTATTATTGCTTTTATCTCGATATTTTTTTCAGGGGCAAACAGAAATGGTTTTATGGTATTTGAAAATAATGCTTCAGCACCATGTAGAAGGCAAGATTTACTGTTTACGTCCTGGGGATACGACTGGGTTGCAACTACATCTACCTGATCCAGATTATCGGCAAGTTTCGCAAACCGTGCAACTTCTTCTTTTGTAAAAGATGTTCTTTTTCCGGTTTTGTAATCATATAAATACAGGCCGTTATGGCCTGCTGCCATTCTCTGAAAATTACCCTGCCCGATGTCAAAACTGTATGAATAATCCATGCTGTATACTTTAAAGCTTTTAGGTGTTGAAGCTATACAGTCATTGACTGTCTTGGGGTCAAACTTTACAATTGATTTGTCATAATCTGCAGACAGACCTTTTGATTTAAGAAACTCAAGGGCTGATTTGCTTTTTATTAGGATTCCTACTTCACCCAAAATCTCAAGAGATGCATTATGGATTTTAGAAATCTCTTCTTCGTTTAATGCTTTTATTGTGCTCAGTTTCATTAATTCTCCTTCTTTATTGGCTTATTTGGTTTATATAAATCTTTTTTATAAAATAAATTCTATTAGTCTTTATTGTTGATTTTTTAATTTAAAAATTTCGGTTATTTTAAAGCTAATTCAGCTATTTAAATATTTTTTGGTTATTTTAATTCCATATAGTTTTGTATCAATAATATCTAAGGTTCAGCCTTTCAGTGCTCCTGCACCAAGACCCTCTACTATCTGCTTCTGGGCAAATAGGTATGCAACTAAAACAGGGATGCTTACCAAGATAAGGTCTGCAAAGATTAGGTTCCAGTTTGTGGTATATTTGCCTTTGAAGGAATACAGCCCAAGAATTATTGTGTATTTGCTTATGTTTCCTGAAAGAAGATATAGAGGTATTAAAAAGTCGTTCCATATCTTTAAAAATACCCATATAAAGCTTGTGGCAATTGCAGGTTTTAGCTGAGGAATGATGATTTTCATTAGAACCTGAAAGCTTGTGGCTCCATCAATTATTGCAGATTCCTCGATCTCTTTTGGAATAGTATTCATAAAACCTGACAGTAAAAATATGGGAAAAGCGCAAAATGTCGCAGAATAAAAAAGAATTATGCCCTGATAAGTACCGGAGAGGTTTAAAGTCCTAAGAAGCATAAGCGACATGATAAATGAAGGAGGGGTAATTATACCCATTAAGAATACAAGAAATAGCACCCTTATGCCCTTGCCCTTTCTTCTTCCGAATACAAATGCAGCCATTATACTTATCACAAGGATAATAAGTGCTGATGAAAGCGTAATTAGAAGGCTGTTTTTAAATCCCCGAATGATTTTTCCCTTTTCAATTGCTTCTTTATAGTTTTCTATAATATTTGACTGGGAAGGTAGTGACAGGTTTGGAACTCTGCTTTCCTTTTCAGTCTTAAATGAATTTATGACCATATCATATACAGGTATGATAATAATAAGGGCAATAAAACCTATAACAAGATATTTTAAGATAAAAAAGATTTCCTTTTTCATAATTCAATAATCCTTCTTGAGAGCCTGCTATATAATGGAAATGCAAGTGCAGCTATTAAAATTATTAAGAAAAGGTTAAGCGCTGCACCATAACCAAAAAGGCCTGAACTTACCTTTTCATATATAAGGGTATTAAATACCTCGGTAGAGCGGCCAGGGCCTCCTTTGGTAAGTACCTGGATAACATCAAATTCCTTCATGCTTCCTATAAGGGTTATTATTACATTTATTGTAATTCCCGGCATGATAAGAGGAATTATTACATGCCTTATCCTTCCAAACCAGTTAATGCCGTCAATGTCACCTGCATCGATTATTTCAGATGGTATGGTATTAATTGATGTGATATATATCATCATCGTAAAGCCAGTCCATACCCATACGCTTACAAAAGCAACGACAAATATTGTAAAGAACCTGCTGCCAAGCCATGGTGCAGATATGTCGGATAAAAATATGGTGGAAAGTATGGTGTTTAATATTCCCTTTGGGTCAAGAATAGAACTGTAGAGCTGACCCCACACTACCATGCTTACAAGGCATGGAAAAAATACTATACCTCTGAAAATGCTGTTTATAAGCGTTCTTTTATGAAGTGCAATGGCAAGTAAAAATCCGAATAAGTTCTGGAAAAACGATACAGTTATTGTATATATAAAAGTATTCTTCATAACATTTAAAAGCCGCAGCTATTTCTGACGGCACCACT
>JAMCQQ010000209.1 GCA_023379515.1 Actinomycetota bacterium | reverse complement strand
ATCGTATAAGAAAGTTGAATTTTACATTAGCAAGTGGCATAAAGTTGAAGAAGACTGGAATAATACATGGGAAAATTTTACAATTGCGCGAAATAGTAAGGGTGAAATTGATTTATTGACTACATTACACCACATTGATGGAGAGACACTTATTAAAATTGCCATAGATATAGGTGTGGATACCCCTGATTTTATACCATCAATACCTACTTTTAGGAACGAAATTAAAACATCATTTGAAACAGCCAGTGCCACTTTTGAAAGAGCTTTTAAAGAAATTGAAGAACACCCTGATTTGGCGATTGGATTAGCAAATTCAGCTCTTGAAAGCATAATCAAAGAGATAATTCGTGATGAAAGCATTGAAAATCAGTATGACCAGAACAAAACCCTTTACCAGCTAACTGTTGCAATTTTGAAGGAATTTAAAATATATCCAATAAGCGGAATTCCTGATGAAATTCGACAAATTGGAAGTTCAATGTTGACAATAAATCAAAATATTGAAAAGCTAAGAAGCGAGAAGACGAATATGCATGGCAAAGTTTCAGACGATTATATTGTCAGTGATCCGATGTATGCATATTTCATTGTAAACAGTGTCTCGACTATTGGATTGTTTCTTAATTCATTCTACAGGAGAAAATATCCAATACCACAAACAGATAATGCGAATGAACCGGAAAGTGATGATTTGCCATTTTAAGCTAAATCCAAAATCCGCACTCTCACAGCCCTTTGGGATATTTTATTGCCGAAGTTGATGAGTGGGGAGGTAAGGGTGAAAACATAAAATATTAATAGATGCAGAGCCTTTATAGCATACAAACAGCAGACAGGATATTTGACACGAATGGCTGTCGGCCTGTATTGTTGACATGCAATGATATGAATAGTTATGTGTGTAAGTATAATACCGGGTATAGTGTGGCATTAAGGCTTATGTGTGAGTTTATTGCTGCCCCTCATTCCTGAAGATTTGGGAATTAAATGTTCCGGATTTTGCATTGATTACAGTTCAAAGAGAGCACATTCCACCGGATTACAATGTAAACTCAAATTATTTTGATTTTACCTGTTTTGGATCGAAATATTGTCGGAATTATGCAGAAATTACTAACTTTAATGCTAATATTTCGTACCAACAGCGTAGAGCAATACCAAACAGGAGAGAACTATTATGCATAGCACTATTTGATCTGTGGCTTGCCAATGAAGATCGTAACCACAACAATTACAATTTGCTGGTAGATATTGAAAATCAAAGAGTTTTTGTGCCTATCGACCACGAGAAAATCTTTAATACCCGCAACATTAGCATTCCGATATGTGAGCTAACTTATCAAGACAGTATTATCAGTTCCCCTTTTTTCTTAAAACTCTTTAGTGATAAAGATTTAGACAGAGACAGTCTTGATGAGATCCGGGAGTATTTCTTTTCAAAAGTTCAATTATGTGGTAAAAATGCCATTGAAATAATTGAGCAACTTCCATTAGATTGGAATATTGATAAGAAAGCACTTGAAACTAAACTAATTAACGAAATTTTTGTTGATGAATGGTTGGTAAGTTCTTTTAATCTATTTTTGTCGTTTTTACAACAGAATAATAATATCAAAGACAATGCAATCTCACTTTAGCATATTATCGGCATCCATCCGACCAGAAATACAGGAGCAGGTAGCCATAGGTCTAATGCTTGTGGGTCAGGATAATGTAAATTTTCGTTTTTCAAAAAACAAAATTGCAGTTGTAAAAGAATTAATGTCGCAACCAGCTGTCAAATACCTTAAAGACACCCTTAAACAAATATCATCAACTGCATTCCAGGAAAACGAAAAATTTAAAGGTCTTTATGCTGGTTCTGAAGGCTTAAATAAATCATTCAGTCTGAGCTATTTGGAATATTTAAGCAGGTATAGTAATAATCTGTTGATATTTAGTAAACCTAAAACTATTGAACTTCAGTCAAGTGATGACCTGTTCGAGTCGCTGTTTAAAAAATATGTGGATGAATATGCTTTTATTGAAGCCATTTTCGAGCCCCGTTCCTTCTCTGTAATGTTATACAATTAAGGTTTACTAAACTAATGGAACAACACCGTGCAGATTAGCATATTCTTCAATTTTTCCAACTTCTGCTAAATCTACATATTCAGAATCATTCCAGTCCTTTATACTTTTCCAGGTATCGTGCTGGTGTGGAAACAACTTTTTATCGGGTTCAGAAGAGATATGAAACCCTTTAGCGTTAACCAATGCTTTACCAAGCATGAATAAGACGGCTAAATCATTTTGAATATGATAGTTATGTCTTTCTAAATCAACTGTCTGAGCATAAATCGGGATTTCATTTTTCCCAATTAAATCGACCTTCACAGGCATAATCAAGCCCGGTATAATTTCAGGGGTTACTTCCTGCTCAATATTAAAATAGGGTTGAACAGTGTTGAAAAATGCAGTACGATTACTATCAAAGGAACGGGGCTCGAAAATGGCTTCAATAAAAGCATATTCATCCACATATTTTTTAAACAGCGACTCGAACAGGTCATCACTT
>JAMCQQ010000208.1 GCA_023379515.1 Actinomycetota bacterium | reverse complement strand
TGTTAAAGTTATAACTGATTCCGAAACAGGCAATGCTATTCAAAGAGCATATTCTTCTACAGCTGGTGAAGCTTTTGATATGAACATAAAATTAGGAATGTCAGATCCATCTTTTACTTCTATTTCAAGATCTCTGACTTTATTATTATCAAACGAAGCACTAACCGATTTTGATCCTTCACGAAATGGTTTAGGTCTGAATAATATTCTCTATATCAGTATATTAATTGAATACTTTGAAAGACGTGTGGCATCATCAAAAACAGCTGGGCAACTTTTATTAATAGAGGAACCTGAAGCTCATCTGCATCCTCAATTACAAAGAGTGTTATTTAAGACCCTTAAAGATAAATCATTTCAAACCTTAATAACAACACATAGCACCCATATCAGTTCTCAATCCTCTTTGGAATCAGTTATAACTTTAACAAATACAGGTAATCTGTCGGTTTCATGCACAAATACAACATTAAAAGCAAATTTAAGTAACAACGAAATAGCCGATTTAGAAAGATATCTTGATGCAACCAGATCTACATTACTTTACGCAAAAAAAGTTATTCTTGTAGAAGGACCTTCTGAGTTATATTTAATATCACCTTTGGTAAAAAAAATTATGAATATTGATTTGGATAGACTTGGTATTTCAATCATTCCTATTTACGGTACCCATTTTGATCTATATATAAAACTTTTTAATTCTAAAGCACTTCCCAAAAAATGTGCCATTATTACTGATGGAGATTTAAAACCAAGTGATTCTGATGATTCTGCTATTCCGGATCCACAAATTATTAAGAAATTAGATCTTTTAAAAAGTGATATGGTCAATATTTTTAAATGCGTAAACACTTTTGAAATTGCAATTACAATTCCTGGCATGTTACCAGTTTTAGAAAAAACTGTTGAAGATTTTGGACTTAAAGAATTGGCAGCAGAAATAAGGGAAATTTATAATATAAGTAAAAACTCTAACGTAGAAGCTGAAAAAATCCTTGGATTAGGAACAAA
Source organism: Actinomycetota bacterium (assembly GCA_023379515.1). Next base: position 2,553 of record JAMCQQ010000208.1, on the reverse strand, counting down.
AATATTAAAAGCGTCAAGAAGATTTGGTAAAGCAAGGTTTTCTCAATTAGCATCTACACATATTGATTTAGCTGAAGAAATTCCAAAATATATTGCTGATGCAATAGAATGGATAAAAGGATAAATGATATTAACTGATGAGCAACGACAAGCAGTAAAATATGATAATAATTGCTTGATAACAGCTTGTCCTGGCAGCGGCAAAACACGTACACTTGTAGCTAAATTAATTCTCTGTCTTAATGAAGTTAGAGAAACTCCACGAAAAATTGCTTGTGTTACTTATACAAATTCAGCCGTTTATGAAATTGAAAATAGGTTAAAAGTTTATGGTAAAACAGGAGATGAGGATTATTGTGAAATTTCTACTATACATTCCTTTTGTCTTAGCAATATACTTCAATATTTTTACTGGAAAATACCAGAATATAAAGATGGATTTAAAGTACTTTCCCCCGATAACAGCGATTTTGAGAGAATCATTAAATTAACCTGTGAAAGTGAATGTAACAGTAAAGTCAAAGAGGATTTTGAAAGACTTTGCAGGAATCCAGATGGAAATCCTATTATACCGTTAGGCTCTCCTATAACTCCGCAACTTGCTCTAAACTTTTGGTGCAATTTACAGAAAGAAAAATATATTGATTTTTCAAATATAATCTATTATTCATATTATCTTCTTAATAATTTCAGTTTTATTACAAATGCCATAGCCTGTAAATTTGCTTGGTTTCTTGTTGATGAATTTCAAGACACCACTTCGCTTCAAGTTGAAATATTTAAAGAAATTTTTTATTTTAATAAAACAAAATTTTTTCTGGTTGGAGATCCTTTTCAATCTATATATGGATTTACAGGAGCAAGGCCAGATTTAATGGATGATTTTGCTCAGGAAATCCATGCAAAACAGGATTTTAAGCTACTTATGAATTTTAGATCAAGTGATTCAATTATTAAGCATGCGGAAACTCTTTTCCCTCGAAACCCATCAATGAAAGGATTAGGAATTAATAAAGTGGAGACAGAACCTATCTATATTCATTGTGCGACAGCTTTTGAGGCTATAACTGAATATTTTATTCCAGCAATAGACGAACTAAATATTCAATTTGGAGACTGTGCAATATTGGCCCCTTGGTGGATAAAATTATTTTGGCTGGGACGTCAGCTTAAAGAGTATGGAATTCCTATAATTGGACCAGGTTCAAGACCCTATAAAAAAAGTCATTTAATTGCTCCACTGATTGAAAATATCTGTTCTTATATCGAATATCCGAATTCCAAAACATTATATAAGATTGAAAAAGAGCTTTTTAACTTAATAAATAATCTAACCGGTTCTGCCAATTTTAGAGTTTATTCCTATAACGGAAGAGTTGTTATATATAAGATAATTAATTGTGGAATAAAAATATCACAAAGTGAAACAAATGCAATGTTATGGTTAAAAAAAGCAATTGAAAATTTCGCGGATATTTTAATTGAAAGTGAATTTTTACCGCTAACAGCAAAACACTTGATAATAGAATCTGCAGAGGAAATAAGACGTGATATCGAAGGAAGAAAAATTGATTTAAAAAATTTATCTATTTACGACATAGGTATATTCGCAAACCCTGATAAGAATATTAAGCTTTTAACAATGCATGGAGCCAAGGGTAGAGAATTTGAAGCTGTTTCCATAATAGATTTACATGAAGGCAGAGTGCCTCATTATTCGTCTCAAACAATAGAACAAATTAATGAATCAAAAAGATTATTTTATGTTTCTATAACAAGAGCCAAGAGTTTCCTTATGTATGTAACTGATGCTGAAGACCGTAGAAATACACCATGTAGATTTTTATGTGGAGAAGGATTAAATTTAACTTGATAATCTAATCTCTTAAAAAATAATCCAGACTTTTTTCATAGAGCTTTGCAAGCTCATTTAACTGGACCAAATCAAGTCTAAGAAGACCTGCCTCAATCTTTGATATATATGACTGAGACTTATCAATTAACCTTGCAGCAACGCCCTGGCCAAGACCTGCTTCTATCCTTGCTGCCTTTAGCCTATCAGCCATATATTTGTAATCATCTGTATATTTTGAATCCATAATAAATATTCCATTAATGAATATTTTAATATAGGATACAATAAAAATATTTACAAGTTGTTTTAAAAGAGACTGATTGGCAGTAAGTACAGAAATAGAAAAATTATCTTAAAAAATAATTCAGATCTTTTTTATAAAGCTTTGCGTATACTCTTAGCTGAATAACATCAAGTCTAATTTGCCCTTTTTCTACCTTGGATATATTAGATTGGCTTTTCTTTAAAAGTTTAGAAACTTTTACTTGAGTCAGTCCTGCTTCAAGTCTTGCTTTTTTAAGCTGACTTACAAGATACTCGTACTCTTTTGAATAAATGCTTTTTTTCATCTTGCTATTATAATATATTCCGTTTCGTAATATTCAAACTGTGAATAAATACATTTACACAAATGTTCTATTTAATTGCTTTTTTTAATACGGCTTATGTGATATATTCAATAATAGAATATTCATAAA
>JAMCQQ010000207.1 GCA_023379515.1 Actinomycetota bacterium | reverse complement strand
CAAGGTTCTCAACAAAGACAAGGTGATGAAGTTTATAAAGGGCAGGCGATAGTATCTTTAGATAAACAAAAATTAGAAGCAAATTTCAGACAAGCACAGCAAGATTTTATCGCCGCAAAAGCTGCTTCGGAGCAATATTATAGCAGCCATACAAATGCTACGGAAAGTTACGATGAAAAAGTAAAAAGAACAGCTCTTGATGCAGCGCAAAATAAGGCTTACGACCAAATGATAAAAGCGCAAAAAGACTTAAATGATTCAACGCTGTATTCTCCAATTAACGGCATCCTTACAAAAACAGAAGTTAAAAATATCGGTGTAAATATAAATTCAGCAAATGCCATTACAATTACAGATCCTAATTCTTTGGATTTTAAAATGGACATTGACGAAGCTGACATAGGCAGCATAAAAACAGGACAGAAAGTTATTGTTACTTTAGATCCTTATCCGAATGAAACATTGCAGGTTAAAATAACAAGCATAGATTTTGTTACACATACTACCTCAACCAGAGGAGATGCATATACCATCAAAGCGAATTTAATAACCGACAATAAAGATTATAAATACAAGGTAGGGATGAACGGCAATGCAGAAATTATTCTTGATCAAAGAAAAGATGTTATATATATACCACTCTCAAGTATATTTGATAACAATAAGGTTTATGTTAAAAACAGAAATAAATTTGAGTTAAGAACTGTAACGCTCGGCCTTGAAAACGAAACGAATGCACAAGTTCTTAACGGAATCAAAAAAAATGAAGAAGTTGTTTTAGACCCTTCACTTATTAAGCCCAATAAACAAAGCGGAATTCCTTTTTCAGGAAGATTCTTAAAATAATAATAATGAAGTCTGCAAATGCATTAATTAGTCTTTCAAAAATTACGAAAGATTATAAAACCGAAGATATTACCACAAATGTCTTAAAAGGAATTTCTCTCATAGTTAATAAAGGTGATTTTATCGCAATCACAGGAAGGTCGGGTTCGGGAAAATCAACTTTAATGAATATTATAGGAGTGCTTGATACCCCCACCTCGGGAACTTATATTTTAAACGGCATTGATGTAAGCAAAATGACAGAAGATGAATTAGCGTATATCAGAAATAAAGAAATCGGTTTTATTTTCCAGTCTTTTAATTTATTAAACAGAGCATCTGCTTTAGAAAATGTCATACTTCCTTCAATTTATGCAGGTTTAAAACCTTTAGAAAGACATGACAGAGCTGTTAAGATTTTAAAAGATTTAGGGTTGGAAAATAAAATAAATAACAAGCCAAATCAACTATCAGGGGGTCAACAGCAAAGGGTTGCTATTGGAAGAGCTCTGATGAATAATCCGGAGCTTATATTAGCCGATGAACCAACGGGCAACTTAGACACAAAATCGGGACAAGACGTTATGAATATCTTAAAAAATTTAAATAAACAAGGTAAAACTATTGTTTTAATTACACACGAAGTAGATATTGCAAAGCACGCAAAAAAAATAGTTACCCTGGAAGATGGAAGAATAATTTAAAAATATGGAAATGCAAGAATTAATCAGAATTTCCTTAAAAGCGATTTTAAGCAACAAGCTAAGAAGTTTTTTAACAACACTTGGCATAATTATCGGGGTTTTTGCAATTATTCTTCTTGTATCAATCGGAGCCGGGCTTAAGTCTTATATAACAAACCAAATAGAAGGATTTGGCTCTAATTTAATTTTTCTTATACCAGGAAGGATTGGCGGCGTAAGAACTCCGGGAGGACAAGCTTCAAACAAATTACTTATTTCAGATACCAAAGCAATTCAATTAAAACTAAAAAATTTAGCAAGCGTTGCTCCGGTTGTTCAGCAAATATCAACCATTAAGTATAAAAATAAAACGAATAAAGGCACTGCCATAATGGGAACAACATCCAATTACATAAAAACCGTAAAAAACGCACTTGTTGAAAAAGGAACATTTTTTAATTATTCCCAGGAGCAGTCGGGCGCAAAAGTTGCCACAATCGGAGAAACAGTTAAAAATAATTTATTCGGCAATTCTAATCCTATTGGGAAAAAAATACATGTTGCAAATAATATATACACAGTAATTGGAGTCATGAAAAAAAGAGGAGCCATTTTTGGTATTGACCAGGATAATATTGTAATAATCCCCGTTACCGCAGCACAAAAACAATTCGGCCTAACTAATATAAACGCGGCCTATATTGCAGTAAATAATCCAAGCTTAATTCCTGATGTTAAAGATAAAATAAGTAAGATTCTCTTAAAAAGATTGTCGGAAGACGATTTCACACTTCAAACCGCAGAATCCGGTCTATCAATAGTTGCCAACGTAACAAATATTTTACAAATTGCCCTCGGGGGAATTGCCGCGATTTCACTTTTAGTTGGAGGAATAGGCGTTGCAAATATAATGCTTGTTTCTGTTACGGAAAGGACAAAAGAAATCGGTCTAAGAAAAGCTTTAGGTGCCAAAAGAAGCGATATTTTAAAACAATTTTTATTGGAAGCTATAATTTTATCCCTATCAGGAGGCATTATCGGAATCGTTTTAGGCCTAATAGCTTCTTATATTCTTTCAATTTTTCTTGTATCTCAAGTAACTCCGCTATCTATTTTTCTTGCTTTTGGTTTTTCCGTAATGGTAGGGATAATATTCGGTATGGCTCCTGCGATCAGAGCATCTAAACTAAATCCAATTGACGCATTAAGATATGAATAAAATACTTTCAATTTTAAAATATATAATTGGCTGGCCATTATCTGCTGTTTCACTTCTTTTTATAGGAAAACTTATCTACGATCAATCAAGCTTACTCATTCAAATAAAACAATTTAACCCTTTTCTGCTTATCATAGGAATACTTTTACTGCTTACTTATTTTTTCATAAGGGGAGCCCTTTGGAGAGAACTATTAAGAGAAAAGGGTAATAAATTTGATTTAATTAAAACCATTTACTTATGGGAGCTTACAGAAATAAAAAGGTACACTCCTGGAAATATCTGGTCATTTTTATCAAGAGCCGAAGTTTTTTCAAAAAACAATGTTTCAAAAAGAGACGTTGCATCTTCTCTTTTAAATGAAGTTATACTCATCATCCTAGGGGCATTAACGTTTTCTTTTTTCTATATTTCACATAAGTTAAACGATCCAAATATAACAAAATTTCTACTTATAGTTAATATATTGGTAATTGCGGTTTATTCTTTGAATAAAAAATTCAATATTAAATTAATTCCAAAGCTAAGATTTTATGAAAATCTAAAACTTTATTCACTTTCTTTTTTAACTTTCTTTGTCTTTGGCCTTGCTACATATTTTACTGCAGCCTCGATAGTTTACCTTAACCCAAAAAATGTATTGATTTTATCAAGCCTTTTTTCTTTTTCTTTACTTATCGGTTATTTATCGGTACTTACTCCAATGGGACTTGGTGTCAGAGAGGCTGTTGTAACTTTTGGACTTTTAAAATATACTTCTCTTGGCAACGCAGGGCTTATAGCTATTTTTTCAAGGATAATCTTTATAATTTCGGAGCTGTTATTTTTTGTAATTATTTATATTCTTAATAAATTCAAAAACACATATCTTTTATCTATCCTTACTTTTTTAAGAAAATACAAATATGAAGTTACATTAGTTTCTTTCGTAATAATATACATAATTTACTTTACCTCAACCAGTTTTTTAAGGCATGATAATTTCTTCTCGGGGAGATTTGATTTGGGTAATATGGATCAAGTCGTTTGGAACACGATTAACGGCAGGATATTTCAGCTTACCGACCCAAACGGAATTGACACGGTATCCAGACTTTCGTTTCATGCAGATTTTATCTTAATATTAATTTCCCCTCTTTATCTAATTTGGTCAAATCCCAAAATGCTTCTTTTACTCCAGACAATACTTTTATCTTTGGGGAGCATATTTATTTATTTAATCGCAAGAAACATTTTAAAAAATAAAAATATTTCTCTTGTTTTGTCTATATCTTATCTTTTGTATCCTGCTCTTCAATATGTAAATTTATATGATTTCCATCCCGTTGCTTTTGCAACTACTTTTCTTTTGGCAACATATTACTTTTTTTTAAAAAAGAAGTACTTATATTTTCTAATTTTTGCTACTCTTTCGGCAATTACAAAAGAAAATGTTTGGGCGATAATTTCTGTTTTTGGCTTATTTATTATTCTTAGAAGTTTTAAAAATAAACGGATCATAAACATCAAAAAATTTTTCTTTGGGGCGTTTATATTTTTATTTTCCGCGAGTTTATTTTATCTGTTAATTGTAAAAATAATTCCTTTTTTTAGAGCAGGCGATCATTTTGCTCTTTCTTATTATTCCGAATTTGGAAATACCCCTCTTGAAGTATTACAAAATATCATATTAAATCCCTTAAAAACTTTTTCCGTAGTATTTGAGTTTTCGAGACTGCGTTTCTTATTCGAAATCTTAAGTCCTTTAGGATTTATTTCTGTTTTAAACCCTGCTATATTAATTTTTGTTTTGCCTGACATGATGATTAGTCTCTTAAGTAACAATGTTCAACTTAGGCAAATATATTATCAATATACATCATCAATTACGCCATTTATTTTTATTTCCGCTGTTTATTCGTTAAAGTACCTAATTTCCCGCTTTAAAAAATTAAATTATGAAAAATTGTCTGTTTTTATTTTATTATCGAGCTTAATATCACTTTATTTTATAGGTCCTATCGCAGGTTCAAAAAGGCCAAATATAGATATGTTTGCAAAACAGCTTGATAACAGAAAAGCTATCGAAAGGTTTATTAGTAAAATTCCCATTGAATATAGTATTGCCGCAACAAACAACTTAGGCTCCCATCTTTCTCAAAGAGAAAAAATATATACAATTCCACTAGGCATTGGGGATGCAGATTACGTATTATTTCTTTTAAATGATTCGTTTGCGCAGCCTTCGCTTTCCGCGCAAAAAGAAATGGCAAAAAGCCTTGAAAAAAGCGAAAATTATATAATGGTATACCCGCCCTTTTTATA
>JAMCQQ010000206.1 GCA_023379515.1 Actinomycetota bacterium | reverse complement strand
GATAACACATACAAACTTGCGAAAAAGTTAGGCATACAATCTTATAGAAATCCTATAAACCTAGGTTACGGAGGAAATATGAAAAGAGCTCTAAGTATAGCCTTAGAACATGGAGCAGATATAATAATAGACATTCACCCTGATGGAGAGTATAATCCTTCAGCTATTCCAGAGGCGCTCCGGCAGATCCGAAATAAGAGCCAATTTGTACTTGGCAATCGCTTTACCTATCTTTTAGAACCCATAAAAAGTGGTATGTATATCTGGAAATTAATACCTCTGAGATTACTTAATTCTATTGATAGCTTAATATTCGGAGTTAGGTTAAATGATTTTCATCAAGGCTTTAGGGTATACACCAAAAGTATGTTAAATAAAGTTAACTTTAAGGAGAATTCAAATGATTATCTGTTCAGTTTCGAACTTATTGCTCAGGCCATCTATAAAAATATTAGAATAACTCAAGTACCTGTAGAAACAAGTTATACCGGCAAAAAAAGAGGTGCTAGTCTGAAAAACAGTATAAAATATTCTTTAGGAACATTTAAAATATTATTCTTATTTACTTTAGCTAAATTAGGATATAAAACAAAACTTTTTAAAAATTTGCTATGAAAATACTAATAACCGGCAGTAATGGTTTAGTTGGCTCTCATTTTATTGAATACCATCACACAGGTTTAAAGAATGGTGATACTATCTTAGCGCCTTCAGCAGAAGAATTAGACATCACAGATAAAAAATCCGTAGAAAATTTCTTTAAATTATACAAACCGGATGCTATCGTACATTTTGCAGCATTTACTGACGTAGTAAAAGCTGAAGAAGAAAGAAATAATAAACAAGCCCCTTGTTGGATTGTTAATGTAGAAGGTACAGCAAATTTAATTAAAGCTACAGAAAATCAGAGATATTTCATCTATATATCCACTGATGTAGTTTTTTCTGGAAATAGAGATAATCCTGGCCCCTACGATGAAGATTATCCTACTGAGGACAACCCTAACCTGTTATCCTGGTATGGCTGGACCAAAAGAGAAGCAGAAAAGCTTATTGCAAACAACCTAAAAAATGCTGTAATTTTGCGGATTGCAAACCCTGTCAGAGCTAATTACGACGGTAAGCTAGATTATGTCCGCAAAATTCTTAATCTTTACGATATGGGAAAAATTTACCCTATGTTTAATAATCAATATTTAACCTTAACATATATTAATGAGGTTACTCAGTGCTTAGAGTTGCTTTTGGCGAAGAGACTATCAGGAATTTACCATGTTTCCAGTACTAATATTTTTACTCCATTTAAATTAGCAAATCTCCTGATAGAGAAAGCAAGAGGTAAAAGGGGGGTTGTAAAACAAACTAGTATAGAAGGATTTCTAAAAAATAATCTGTCCAGATATCCGCAATACGGCGGATTAAAAGTAGAAAAGACTCAAAAAATACTCAAACTTAAGTTCAATAAATGGGAAGAAACAATTGAAATCTTGGCTAAACAATTGTCAATTTAGGAAGTGCAAGAATAAATTTGCCTCCCCGCTTTCGATACTCTTCCTGTTTTTTGATTATCTCATCTGCAAAATTCCAAGCCAATAATAAAGTGTAATCAGGTTGATCTTCTAAAAGTTTAGACTCTGGAAAAATCGGAATATGCATTCCCGGAGTAAATTTACCTTGCTTATACAATATAGAATCAACAATATAATCCAGCGTCTCAGGCCCAATCCTACAATAATTTAATATTATATTTCCTTTTGCGGATGCCCCATACCCCACAATACTTTTGTTTTTCATTCGTAGGGTCCAAAGCAGTTGGACTAGCTCATGCCTCACTTTATCTACCTTTTTTCTAAACTTTAAATATGTCTCCTGTTTTAAAATCCCCTTTTTTTCCTCAAGTTTCAGTAGATTCTTTACGCGTGTACTTTGCGGTATAGATTTTTTACTGACAAAAACTCTCACAGAACCTCCATGAACCGGAAGCCTTTGGACATCAATTAAAGTTAATCCATGTCTTTTTAGTAATTTATTAAATGGAGAAATTGAAAAATAAGAAAGATGTTCCTGGTAAATAGTATCGAATTCAATCCCCTCAAGCAAACCAATTAAATATGGGAACTCACAAATAAATAACCCTTCATCGGAAAGCAGGGTGGGTTGATCCCGCAGAAAATCATTTAAATCATGTACATGAGCAACAACATTAGTACCGGTAATAATCTTAGCTTTCCCATACTTTTTTTTAATTTCTTTTGCTATTTTATTGGTAAATAAGGCGCATACTGTTTTAACTCCTTCCTGATTTGCTTTTTTAACAAGATTTTCTGCGGGATCAACCCCCAATATTTTCATCCTATGCGACTGAAATGACTTTAAAAGCGTCCCGTCATTGCTGCCAATATCAATCACCAGATCGTTTGCTTTTGCCGCTGTTTTTTTAATAGCATCTGATGCCAAACCGGCAAAGTGATTACGCATAGTTTCAGATGTGGAAGGAATATACACATAATTTTTAAACATTATCTGCGGAGAAACAACATGAGCAAGCTGCACTAATCCACAGTCCTGACAAAAACAAACATCAAGCGGATAAAATTTTTCTGCCTGATGGCGGTGGTGCGCTTTCAAAAATCCATTAGGCGCAGGTGTAGGCCCCAATTGAAGAAACAACAATAATTTATTGCTTCCACAAGCCCGGCAAACTTCTAACCTGAAGACTTCTCTTTTAACAGTTCCTCTTTTTCTTGTCCTGACACTCATATCGAAACATTCTACCTGGAGAAAATAGTTATTGCAATAGCTTTTTGATCCTGGTTTAATTTAAAATTTATTTCAAACGATTAGATAATATATTTAGGGTATTAATATCATGCTGAATTAACATCCAAAAACTAGAATTTGCCGGATATTTATCTCTTAAATTAGATAGGAATTTGTTGTACCTATCAAATTCTTTAATCAGATTTTCTTTATCGTTAATTTGATTTTGTTTTATTACTTCTTCAGTCAAAATGCCAGCCTGATAGGCAAATCTTTCACTGCTGCGCTGAATTTCTGATAAAGCTTTTTTGTCAATTACATAATTTAATTCCGAAAGTCGCATTTTTACTAAAGATTCATAAAAACTTTTTTTGGATTGCTGGAAAAAAAGTAATTTTTCTTGACCTTTTTCAAATAATCTTTTGAAAGAATAATAAAACGAACCGGGATTAACAGTGGTTTCTGGTAAACCCAATTGCTCAGCCTCGTTAGCATAAATTGAATCAAATTGCGTAGAAAAAAACATTATTACAAAAAAGGATAATATAAGGAACCTCGCAACTGATTTCATTGTTATTTTGTTTTCTTAATATAATTTTCTTCTACTTGTTTCTCTATCCATTTATAAGTCTTTTCTAGACCTTTTTCAAGTGAGATTTCCGGCTCCCATTTTAAAATTTCCTTCAATTTGCTATTATCGGAATTCCTTCCTCTGACACCTTGCGG
>JAMCQQ010000205.1 GCA_023379515.1 Actinomycetota bacterium | reverse complement strand
TAAAACTTTGGCCCCTTTAGATAAGGAGATTAGATGAGATAGCTTTTTCTTTTTAAATAGATAATAAATAAGATATATCAGTACTAAAAATAAGATAGGTACTCCAAAAGCCATCTGGAATTGAATAATTAATCCTAAAATTAACAAAGATAAAATAAGTGTTTTAATCTTTTGATTATTTAAATAACAGATAAAGAAATAGAAAAATAAAGGTGACAAAAGTAATGCTCCATAGGGATTAAATAACGATCTGACATTCAATATTGTAACCGATGATAACAATAAGGCTGACAGTATTCCTTCTTCTTCACCAAATAATTTTTTCCCAACATAATAAATAATTAGCAAGCTGGCGATATAAAGGATTACCCAAAACCATCCTACATATACCGGGTTTCCATTTCCAATTAAAAATGCTGACAGATTTAGATAAAGCCACAATGGCCCATGAAATAAACCTGGTATTGCTCCAGACCTGGGACCTATCAAGGTGAAATGTTTATTATTTATAATATCTTCCATTAACAAAAAGTCCCTGGCAATATCAGTATGGAAAAAAAGATTTCCATCAATAATCCACCTTGATGCAAGAAAGATATTAAATAAAATCAATAGTAAAGCTAGATACTTAAGTTGAAAATATTTCTTCATCTGGATTGTTGTATTAGTACTATCATAGTCCCTATCTTCTTCTGACCTACTATAGCTGCATAATTTTCTTCACTAGATAAAAAACTCTTTGCCAAATAAGCAGGAATCCCTTCTTGTGGCTCAATAATCAAAAAGCGTTTATCTGGCAACTTGCTTCTTGCGGTTTCCACCTTTAAATTTCCTGAAAATCCTGCTGCTGCATCTCCACCCCAAACTGGCACATAACCATATTTCCTTTTTCCATACCACTGAAATAAATAGCTCCAGGTAGTATTAACATTATATGGCATAGTCAAAGCATTAACTGCAAACTTTTTTCCTTTAGCATCTTGATAGATAAAATCAATTATTTTTTCTTCATCTGTTAAAAGCAGCCCTTTTTGCGGGTTGATCTTTTCATTTGGACCAAGAGGATTATTTTTTGTAATGAGGGAAATATTTGAAAATAATATTAGCAAAAGAAAAGGAATAATAAGTAAACGTCTTTTTGCATATAATTTACTTAGCAAAAAAGCCACAAAGACTAATAAGGATATTGATGTACCGGTATTATAAAAATATGCATCATTATTGATCACAAAATAAACAAGCAATCCTCCTCCAAACCACAGGATCAAAAAAGTTAGTTGTTTTCTATAAGTTCCTTTAAACGCTAATTTAACCAGAATAATCAAAAGTACTAATCCTAAAATTACCGCTATCAAGTAACTTGCTGCCAAATTATCAGTAATATGCCTTGTAATGATAAAAAAAAAGTTGGATAAACTGCCAGCTGTAGTATTTTGTGATTGACCAAGGAATATTAAATCAGATATTTGTTTGACTATAAAGAAATTATGGCTCACCTCAGAAATAATATAAGTAGAAAGCGGTAATACAAAAGTTAAACCCCCCATAAGTAAATTCAGAGCAGATACTTTAGGTAAATGCTTCCTAAAGACTAACAAAAATAATATAAAAACTGGTATCAATTGGGTTTCTACAAACTCAAACTGAATAGATAGTCCCAATCCAAACAACGCCAAAAACAAGCCCCAATTATTTTTCTTAAAGATCCAATATGATAAGCCTAGATAAAATATTAAAACTGATATTACTGCCAAAGATGGATGATTTAGAAAAAGTGAAAATTGGGTTTGCTCATAAGAGATAGCAAACAGGAATGCAGAAATTAAAGCAGCTATCTCACCAAACATAGGATAAACAATTAAAAATAGTAAAAATACTCCTGCAGCATTTAAGATTCTCAAGAATAAAGAGACAACTACAGGATCTCCTCTTGATAATAAATAAAAAGGAGCAAAAATGTAGTAATATAAAACTCCGTGATGCAAGATTCCATTAGCAGTGGGGGGTCCTACTATTTTCAAATGACCGCTTAAAATCTCTCTAACAGCATAAGCATCCCGGGCCTGATCAAAACCAAAATAGGTGTTGTTGGGAAAATACAACATACGCAGCAAAATAGCCAGTAGAAAGATTAACAATAATATTATTTTTCTGTTTAATAAAAGCATAATTACAGCCTTGTATATTTTCTAACAAATCCTACTCCTGTAAAATCATAAGCTGCGGTCTCAATAAACCCTAAATTTTTTAACTTTGAAACAACCATTCGGCTAGGATCATAAACATCAACTAGATATTCAAAAAGGTAAACTTTATTTTTGCCGGCTAAGTTATCTGCTAAACTTGTGGAAATCCCCGGCTTGAAGCTTGATAGATTAGAACTGTAATATTTAACCGGTGCAGGAACTTCATTATTTTCGAAAATTACTAAGCTGTTTTTGTCTAAATTTTGCGAAACAAAATTTACTGCCTGCCTCCAATCCTCTCTTTGAAATCGGGGATCTAAATAGTATCCTACCAATGATGCAATAGATACCAAATAGATAAAAATCAAAACTGCGATAGCAACCTTCTTAGGTAGTTCTGCTAAACTTTTCCCTAAGATCAAATAGAACGCAGGTAAAATATAGATCAATCTAAAATACGACAATACCGGAACAAAAAAAGATATAAGAAAGGCTAAAGCTACGGGGATTACTATCCAGCTTAGAGATAATTTAAGTTGCCGATTTATCTTTTTAAAAGCATACAAAAATACAAATCCATATGAGATACCTACAAGAGCCGAGATTACAACATAAAGAGTTTTATCAAACATTACAGCTCTTCCAAAAAATGTTTTTACAGGAATCATCAGTAAATCCTTCACATTGCTGCCTCCAACTACTTGTCCCCAACCAGGAAGACCAATAGCTTTATTTAGCCCTGTTTGAAGCTGTAAGGGGAAAATGTTTAACCAGGGAATAAGTACAACTGCAGCCATAAAATATCCAAGCAATATCTTTCTATTTATTCCTTTTATCCATAAAAGATAAATAATTTGAGATGGTATAACAAGATATGCTAAATAATCAGAATATAAAACTAATATTAAACTGATTACAAACCCAAACCCAGCTAACCTTTTGTTTTGAATTAAACGATTAAGAAAATAAAAAGATGAAGTAACTGCAAAGGCTGAAAAAGCATACATTCGTGCCTCCTGTGAATAGTAAATATGTAACGGAGCAATGGCCAACAAGAAAGCAGCCAGCAAACCCACTTTTTTGTTAAACAATTCTTTACCAAGTAAAAATGTTAACCCAACCGTAGCCACGCCTAAAATCATTGACGGCAACCTAACAGCATTTTCAGAAAAACCGAAAACATGGCTCCATGCCCACAAAATAACAAACCAACCAGGGGGATGAAAATCACCGATTGGATACTTTGTTACAAACCACCAAAAATCAGAAGATTTAGCATAAATAACATTAATAGCCTCATCTAACCACAAACTTTGGTTAAGATTAATAAGCCTCAAAGCAAATGCTAAAAGTAGTATTAACCAAATCATATAAATAGTTTAAGCTACAAAGTATCCCCTTGAAAATAACATTAGCAAAATAAAAAGCAGGATTGGTGAAATTATAATATATGTAAGTTTGACTAATTTATTATCCACTAAAGCCAATGCTATAAAGACTGGAAACATTGTCAGTACATACCTTGGTAATGCGGAAAAGGTACCTGTTGAGATTGTAATTGCAAAATTTATAAAGACAAATATCAAATAACTGGTTCTTATTTTTTTCTTCCAGGCGAAATAGATAAGAATAGATGCAAAGAAAAATGATGCAAATTCCAATAAAGCGATACTCCAATCATAAGAGTTAATTGGCACAGTTGATAGAATTTTAATATACCGGAAAATAGTTTGAGGAAAAAATACTATGAAAGAAACTGTCCGGTTATTCCCCAATTCTCCCTGTGCTTTAATAAAATATAGTAAGTTATGCCATTTATAATAATTAAATATTGAATATAGTATTAATCCTAATGGGGCAACTAAAAATAATACCAGCTTTTTAAGCTTAGCCTTTTCTGTTGTTAAAAATTCGTATAACAGGGCTGGCAGAATGGCAATCCCTACAAATCTGGTTATCATAAGGAGCATTGCAAAGACGATTGATAAAAACCACATCCTTTTTCTTGCAAAATAAAATGCTAAGATCGTCAAAAGCAGAAATAAGCTTTCAGAATAGATACTGGCAAAGAAAAATGAGGTGGGAAAAATTAGAAGATAAAATAAGATCCTTGACGCTATTTGATTTGGAAAATCCAAAACCATAAGCTTTTTGAAAATATATAGGGCAAGAAAAAAAATAACACTAACCAATATGACATTTGCTATAAAATAATTAGAAACTGCCTTGATAACTAAGGGAAATAAAGGAAAAAACCGCGCTTGGTTTGTGTAACCAAACTTTGCAATGTTTAAATAATGTATGCCGTCAAAATTAGCCCAAGGATACAGAAAAACAGAATTAAAAGATGTGTTTGAATTAACATAATTAAATACATAAGCCACAGGCGAAAGTAGGTTATAAGGAATTAGATATGCTCCAATTATTAAAGGAATAAATATTCCAAAGCGCCATATACTAAAGATAATTAGTAGATCAATCCACTTTGAAGTCTTACCTGCCATTTTTTTCTTTTAATTTCACGCTATAAATATTACACTGATCATAACAACCTTGTAAAACTAACTTCGTATCAAATCCTTCTATAATTTTATTGAAATCACGATTTGTATACCCTTCATTACCTAAACCTGCTCTAGATACATATACATCATATCCTGCATCTAAATATTTTTTATATAACTTGGGTAAATTTGAATAATCATCTGATCCCCATACTGTTTGGCGGATTTCTTGTTCTCTAAATTCTTGTTCATAAGACAACGGCAAAATTGTGTAATTTTTATTAGAGTAGTAGTCTATTAAAAACGGTGGTAAGGCTGAAATCAAAATCGGTTTTCTGTTGTTAACGACTTTCTCTGCTGTAAAATATTCATTCATTCTTAAAACAGCCACATAGTTCCAAGGGGTCTCTGCATATCTTAAATTTAGGCTTATCTGATTTTTAATTTTTGTGAAGTTGCTAACTAGATAGACGCCAATAAAAGTAAATATCAGAAAATTAAATATTATTCTTCTGTGTAAACCGATTTTATCTGCAAAATAGGCCAAAAATAATCCAAATCCTATAAACACTGATGGGATTGCTATGTAGATGTAACGGGCATCAAATGAATAGAACGTAGACATGAAAATTATTGAGGAAGATATAAATAGCAACAATGCAATAGAGATAAACCTAAATTTCGTTTGCAAAATACCTATAAATAATCCAATTAAACCGCCTATAGCTACTAAATTTGGAACAAGCGGTGTGCTATCCCATAAAAACTTGCTTGGGCTGCCAATTATCGATTTAAAATATAATGGTAAATTTTTCCCTATATATTCAATTCCAAACCAAGAAGAAGCATATGTAACCTTAGTTCCCCCAACACCTATAGAGCTGGTATCGCTGTGAAAAATACTTATATAAATTCTCCGAGAATGATCGAACATCTGAGAAAGGATATTATTGCCTTCAGTAAAATTTTCAAAAATTCCTTGAGCCATAAAACAAATCGATACAAAAATAACTAACAGGAATACCTGTTTAATTCTTTGATTAAATGCTACTCTGTTAAAAGTAATTTTCCCCAGGAAAAGAAGAATTATTGTAATAGTAATAGGAATGTTGGCATATTTAGTAGCATAACTTCCTACAGCGAGCAAAGCTACAATAAACATGTTCAATTTTGTCGTTTTAGACAAAAGGAAATAAACAGCAGCAAGATATAAAGTTAATGTAAGGTTTTCAGCCATAATTAATGAGGGTACCCAATAAATAAAGTAGTTTGTAATATAGAAGATTATTAAGCTAAAAGTAATAAATTTACTGATAAAAATTTTCTGTAAGATCAACCAAAAAAGGAACAAAGAAATAAATGCCAATGTAAAGTTGATATAGTAAGCCATTCTGGGATCCTGCTTAATAAGAAATGCCGGCATTAAACTGATAGAATACAAAGGGGGTACATGCACCTTTAAAAGTCCATTCTCTCCAACCACAGCAAAACCTTTCCCCTTTATGAAATTTAGAGCTGGATTAATATAATAAAATGTATCAGGATATGGTTCAAAATTAGGTATTAAGGTTCTTTGAGAAAAAGGGTCTTTATAAATCAACAAAGCAAAAAGTAAAATGATTACTAAACTTGCAACTATTTTAATTATATCTTTTCTAATCATAACTATTAATATATGATAACATTCTAGATAAACTAAAACTATGCATGTTCTTACTATAGTAGTGCCTGTTTATAACGAAGAAAGATATATTAATAAAACATTATTAACAATTTGTAACTCTGATTCCCGGAATCTAAAAAAAGAGATAATTATTATAGACGATGGATCCAAAGACCACACAACAGATTCAATTCAGAAAACAATAAAAGATTTAAAGATAAAGCATAAGAATACCATCTTTAAAACTCTGTTTAAAAAAATAAATGAAGGAAAAGGAGCTGCTCTAAAGGATGGTTTTATGCTATCAACCGGGGATATAGTATTAGTACAGGATGCAGATTTAGAATATAACCCGGAAGATTATCCGCTTCTTCTTGAGCCATTTTTAAAACATAATGCTGATGTGGTATACGGCTCTAGATTTATTTCTAATCGTCCACATAGAGTTCTGTATTTCTGGCATTATCAGATAAACTTATTCTTAACTACGCTTTCCAATATGTTTACTAATCTGAATTTAACTGATATGGAAACAGGTTACAAAG
>JAMCQQ010000204.1 GCA_023379515.1 Actinomycetota bacterium | reverse complement strand
GGATCTCAGCAATATTGACATCGAAGAGTAGTACCTATACCGATGCTAAATAATGAAAGTTCACCCCAGATGCCCAGCACTGCTGCACCCCGGACAGCATCAGGTGATTGAATGTGAGGAGAAGTTGGAAACCATTGCAGACCTGTGTCTTCACAGTGCATCCATCTTTTCCAGTTTTCCATTTTAATAACGGTCAGGTTACATTTTTTAGGCTGAACTGTCGAATCAGGTGAAAGCCATCCTTCCTCGTTAAGCATAGTAGCCAGTTCGCCGATTGTACAGCCATGTATGTATGAAATGGGGATAATTCCTATAAACGATTCTTTTCCTTTTTCAAGTACATTGCCGTCAACAATCAAGCCCCCAATCGGATTCGGACGGTCAAGAATAAATACAGATTTATTATTTTCTGCACATGCTTCCATCATTTTATAAACTGTGCTAATAAATGTGTAAGACCTTATTCCAATGTCCTGAATGTCAACAACAACTGCATCGAAATCGGATAAGTCACTTGCTGAAGGTTTACGTTTTGAACCATATAATGAGATTACTTTGGTATTCCCGGTACTATCATCGGAAATATGTTCGCCTGCCGGAATGGTGGTAAAAAAGCCGTGTTCAGGAGTGAAAATTTTAATAAGATTACATACCCTTATTTTTTGAAATACCTCTGCAGAAGATTTACCGTCTCTTGTTCTGCCGGCAAAGTTTGTCAGAAGAGCAACTTTTTTTCCTTTCAATGGCTCAAAGTTTTTTTCTATTAAAACATCTAATCCTGTTTTTACTTGTGAGAAATTTGTTGCTTGTGATTTTGCTGATACAAAAATTAGAAAGGATAGAATCAGTATATTTAAAATTTTCATTATTAATTGTCAATTGTTAATTGTTAATTACTGACCGTAAGGTCTTTTAATATATCTTTCCGCTTCCTCGACAGAACCCTTGTAATCTTTCCAGTCAACTACTTTTTCATATTGTTTTAAAGCGTAGTCTCGTTTACCCTGTTTGTCAAAAATCTGGCCGATATAAAGATTAGTTCTTACCATAAACCCAGACGGGTCTTTCTTATCAAGGTAACGGCATGCTTCGTCGCATTTATAGAAATATTTATCAGCACTAATCGGGTCACCCTTGTACATCAATCCCGTTCCAACATAATAAAGCGCTTCTCTTGCAGTAACACGGTCATATCCGAGTTGTTTTTTAATACAGCGGTTCACAACCTCACGCCATGTATCTTCCCATTGCTGTCTCATTCCAAGGGCAACATAGCTTCTGCCGAGATACCTGTGGAAGTAAGGATTATTTGGGTATTGTGTGAATAAATCCTGAGCAATGGCAAGAGATTTTGTATAATTTTCTTCCCACTGATAATAAATTTGCAGCAAAATTACTTTTGCTTCGATATTAGAATATCGTGCATACTTTGCAGCAGCTTCAAGCTGTAAAATTCCGATTTGCTTATCTCCCTCAGGTAAGAATACGGATATTGCTTTTAAACCTGCATATTTTTCGGGCAGAACTTCTGCAAAATAATTATAAATGCCGGTGCCAAGCATTATATCATGATTCCCGGGAGCTAATTGCCAGCATTTCACAAGAATATCAAATCCATCTTTTCCATCTTTAACTGAGTTCAGCCATTTCTCTCTGATTGCATAAAACCTGCCTCTGTAACCGAGTGCACCACCTTTAAAGAAGAGTGCGGATATATCAAATTCATTAACTTCAAGTTTTTTATCGCATACCTTGATTACTTTATCAATTTTTTGCAGGAAAGTCCTATCAATTGACTCGGTTTCTCTGTATAAAACTATCTGCCACCATTCGATCATTGCATCAAGGAAATAGCCGGCCGGATTGTCGGGATATAATCGTATGACTTCTTTAAAAGCTTCGGATGCCTTATCGAACTGAATGTTATAAATATAATTTGTCCCTAATCTCACGAGACTGTCAGCATCCGCATTCATTATTGACCACTGTGCTTTTACCTCGTTACTGAAAAAAAGCAGTGTAAATGCAAAAGCAATTAAACAGTTTCTTTTATAAATTTTCATTTTCAATTATCCATTATCAATTTTCAATTTATTTAGTATCAGTGATTCATAATACCTTCTTTCAAAAAGAATTGACGCTAAATATGGTGATACATTTGAATATTTTAAAGTAATAAAGCCAGAAATAAATAACAAAATTGTTGCAAAGAAACCGCCTTCCAGTCCGAAACTTCCTCCAAACAGCCAAGCAGGGAGTTCCAACCACGAAATATTTGTAATACTGATATTAAAATCAATTCCGCTGACGGGTGACCCGATTAGTGCTGAAAACCAATTCCAAAAGAAGTGGAAAGATATCGGCATCCAGAGAGATTTTGTTTTTATATACATGCCTGAAAAAAGTACACCGGCAAGTATGATATTGATGATAGCATAAAAATTTATACTTGGATTTGCAAGATGGCCCAATCCAAAGAGTATGCTATTTAGTAAAATCGCTATTGTTATACCGTATCTTTCAAGAACCGCCTGAAATATAATACCTCTGAATAGAATTTCTTCGATAATTGCCTCAATGAAAATGATTAAGGACAAATAAATAAAAATATCAGATTTTGCA
>JAMCQQ010000203.1 GCA_023379515.1 Actinomycetota bacterium | reverse complement strand
AAACTTAAATGTTTATTACCAAAGTTTCTTTCGTGAGTTAAAGCATGTTTATTTATGCCCCATTCCATCAGGCTTGAACATGCGGCACTGAATTGAGACAAATTACCCTGGAGAGGATTATTTTCAGTATAATACATGAAAGGCTTTGCAATTTTCCTGACGAATTCCATTATCAGCATTGGTGGCGACCATGTCCATGCGCCAATTATAATACCATCAATAGTATATTTTGAAAGGATTGATACTATATTATTGATATCCTGTAAATTCCTCAGTCCATACCAGTCATCAGAACTATTTCTAAGTTCGGCCAATGGGTCAATAATATTAACCCCATTACGCGCCAGGTAATTTTTTAATTCAGATTGTTTGCGTTTCAGGTAGTTCTCGACTTCAGGAGAAGACACTCCGACATCTCTGTCATCGGTAAAAGTTACTATTGCAATAGTTGGCATAAAATTTTCCATATTTAATCTCCCTTAAAAATTCCTCTTAAAAAGATAAGTTCATTTTTAATAACAGTTATAAAAAATACACTAAAGTGTTCATTGAAATACACTCAGAAACAGATATATTAATAAACATTTAAGTTTTATTAATAAACGTTCAGGTTCTTATCTATCCTGCTTGCAGGCTTGTCTTTCTCAAAGATAACAACTTTCATCCATGTACTTATTTCTTCTTGCGGTTTTATTTCAAGGGCAGTTTTATTTTTTATTGATTCAATAAGTCCCAGACCTGGATATGATGACCAGGGTTCTACAGCAAGACTATATGTTGAACTATACCATGGATAATCATTGCCTCCACCATAAACAAACCAGAAATAAAGGTACTTGAAAACAGAGCTGTCAAATAGAAAACCGATCCCTAATTTTTGTTTTATATTAGTTACTGCAAACCAATTTTCATACAGGTCTTTGACATATAACAAATCAGCAACGCCGGCCTTTTTTGATAATACTCTGGATAGATCAACCATGCTGCCATCAATTCCGGGAAATTCCATCAATGTACCTGTAGAATCTTGTTTAACCAGAGGATTGGAACTGCTTGATACAGGATTTGAAATCAATTCTTTTGCATTAAAGCTGATTATGCAATCATCCGATAAAAAAGGCTCACCTAAACAGGGATGATGACCCCACATGAAATTAAGTGTTTCATTGCATTTATTTATAACTTTTTCATCGACATAAATCTCAGGTTTGCCTTCTTTCAGTGTAATAATTTTCTCGACATAAAGAGGTATTTTCTTTAAATTCAAAAAAAACTTTATTGAAATCTCGGCAGGGTCATCCTTGAGAATCTGGTAATCCCAGGGAAGCTTAGGTGATTCATCATGCAGCTCATATGAGGCACCTTTGTAAGTACATGGAGAACCTCCGTTAGGAATAATTTCCTGCCAGCCTCCGAGGTAACTTTCCAAAAAATCAGAATTATCCAAAAAATTACCTTTTATATCGGATGAAGAAAAATTCTTTGGCGAGATCCACATAAAATCAGTATCTTTTGGCTTATAAACTAACTCCAGGATGTCGGTTCCTTTACCAACAAGTATGGAAATTTTTACTTTCCCGTTTTCCATTGTTACGAGCTTCAACCCTTTGTATTTGAGCTCATCATTGATCCTGCAGCCATAGTTTCTTCTTATGCTGGGCATATTAATTATCTACCACCTCTCTTAAAATATTTTTATCAAAAAATATATCTCCGGCATCAAAACTGTGAGTCGAAAACTCGGAAACCACAGCACCTTGTGGTCCTGCCTGAAACCAGTGCCATGTTTGCGGTTTTAAAGTATACTGGTCGCCGGGTTTTAATATAATTTCATGAAAAACATCAAATTTTACCGTATATTTATCCGGTATTCTTGCTTTGATATCTTTTGTTGCTGGTCCTTTGATGTAAAGATAGACTTCACCGGCCCTGCATCTGAATGTTTCTTCTTTCCCTTCAATTCCATCTATGTCAGGATGAATATGCTGGGGGCAAATCTGAAAGCCAGTCATAGCAAGTTCTTTTGCACATACTTTTTTGGTATTTATGTATATTATTATTCCCAAACCAATATTATAGAAATCATTTAAACCAAAATCAGTAACTTCGATGTTTTCTAATTCTTTTTTGGTAAAAACCATATTTGAAGATTTGAAAATATTTACGATATCTTGTTTGGCTGATAATAATTTCTTCCCCTGCATAACAAACAAACTCCTTACTAAATTTCCATTACCAAAAATTCCCATCATTCCCATCATCATAATAAAAATTATTAAGAATGATTTTATGTAAAATATACATCAACTTTCTGTTCTTTATCGATTCTTTTAACATTTAAAGGATAATTCCTGAAATGATTGGCTGCCCAATAATAAGCTACAGTATTATCTACGGCTCGCTCACTTGCCTGTATGGTATGGTTGGTGCATAATATGTGCCCGCCGCCCGGAGAGAGAATTTCGATTGTCCTGCGTACTTCTTCGGCAACTTCTTTAAATGTTTTGATGTTAAGCACTCTTCTTGTATCGACATTTCCCCAGAAGCTGAGTTTACTGCCATATTTTTTCTTTATTTCTTCAGAATTATTGGCATCAGGTTGCAGCGGATTCAATATATCAAAACCAATATCAATAAAGTCTTCTATTACCCAGTCGATTTTACCGTCGCAGTGGAAGGCAACTTTTACATTTTTATTAATTTTCCTGACTTCTTCAACCATATGCACATATCTGGGCTTTATCAATTCCCTGAAAATTTTAGGGTTTATATAGGGGCCTCTTTCATTAGAAACGTCGTCTCCCCACCAGATAATATCAACTCCCATCTGAACCAATTTTTTTGAGATTTTTAACGAATAATCCATAGTTATATCCAGCAGTTCTATTGCAAAATCCCTGTTTAGATACAGGTCAGTCAAGAAATTTTCAAGTCCTCTCAGGTACCAGCTTGCTTCAAACATGGTACATGCGCAGCCGCCAAGAATTGCATATTCTTTGGCTTCATTTTTTAACAGGTTCTCATACATTTTAAATTCATTTTTATGAACTTCGAAAGGATCGGGAAGCCTATAACTATCATATTTCTTTATATCGGCCAGCGGATGCTCGACAAATTCACAATAGCTTCCGAACTGCTGTGAATGCTGCTTCCATTTGATGCCAAACTGGTCCTGAAAAAGATTAGGTCCTATCTGTCTTTCAGGCTTCAGCGTTGAGCTGTAACCATCACAAAAACCTAAAGTCAGATATAACAAATCGTTGCCTAGAGCTTTAGACAGCGCAAATGGATCGCTGGTAAGATCCAGATTTAAGCCTTTAATTAGTGTTTCTGCAACTTCCGGAGCCATCCAGCTGTCTATCGGAACCTTGTCGGGTTCTTCATGATTTAATGTTGTAAGTATTCTTTCCCTGGAATTCATAATTACGCTCCAAATTTTTAATTTTTCTATATTTTAGTTATTTTTATTTACAATTGTTTTGTAATCTTTTTCTATTAAAATTGCTACCCTGATTAAAATTACTGTTTCTGTTAAAATCACTATTACAATTTATTTATCCCTTCACGGCACCAGCTGTCAGTCCTTTTACAAACTGGTCCTGAATCAACAGATATACTGCAAAGACAGGGATAGAAGTTATTATTACCCCTGCTGCCACAAGCTCCCATGGGGAATCCCACTGACCCACAAAGATTGCCATACCTACAGGAAGGGTAAACAGTATTTTGTCTTTTAACAGTACCAGTCCAAGCAAAAATTCGTTCCAGTTCTGCATAAATAAAAAAATAGTAACAGTAACTATTGCAGGTTTTGACAGTGGTATAATAATTTTAAAAAAGATTACAAAA
>JAMCQQ010000202.1 GCA_023379515.1 Actinomycetota bacterium | reverse complement strand
TGCTATTCTGAAATCGCCCTTTCCCTTGGAGTTGATTCCCCATCAGACATTTTATTCGTTACTGATGTTCTTGGGGAAGCTAAAGCTGCTGCTGCCGCTGGTCTCAGTGCTGTAATTGCTAAACGTGTTGGAAATGCCGAAATTACCGAAGCTCATAATTTCAAAGTCATCACTTCATTTGAACAACTTTAAAGAGACTTTTTAATTATTATATTGCTAGTTTATTGAATTTATTTTATAATGTATAATGTTAACATAATCTACTTCAATCGCATACAATTTAATATTATTAGAGATTGAAATATGATTATCCATAAATCCAATCAGATTCTTTACGACAAGAACTAGGAATCGGCACACCACGAATAAATCCATCAATATCAGATAATCGTGGTTCATCATTTTCATCAAAGACCTGACCCACGTGCTGATAAAGCATGTTTCTTTTTGTTGGAAAAGGTTTAGTATTAGGGAAACGATCACAACAATATGAATCATGAGCTAATTGTTTATATTTAACTTCTGGCCAAATAATATCAGCTAAGAAATGCAAATCAGCAGAATACACATCGCGATTATTCCATTCTCTGACTTTTGTTTCCATCATATCAATTGCTCCTTTGACACCTCCCCACATACCACCATTCATAGAAATACAATGATTTACATGATCGCGAAGAATGTGTATAGGATAATTAGATTCAATCCATTCTTGTACAGCAATTCTAAGAAGAAATTGATTAATTGATTAATTTTTTAAAATAACACTAATAGTAATCTACCTTTCACGGGCATTTAAACGAGAATCGGAATCTCTTATAATATAGCGATCTACAGATGGATCCGATGCTATCATAAATCTCCAAAACATACCAGAAGTATATCCCATTCCAGAGGGTATATTTTCAATTTCAGCACCCCCAGATCTTAATTTTTCCAAAATATCTTCAGGAACATCACTCGTTACATAAAAACGACACTTCCAACCCTCGTAGTAAATTTTACTTAATTCAAGATTTTTTAAAGCACCCGAAATATATTTTGGATTGGAACCATATATACCGAAAGAAATAACTCGTTTTTCTCTCGAGGAAGGAAACGAATGAATTTTTTCTAGAAGTATTTCATCTTCTCTTTGAGCTTGAAGAATTTCTTCTTTTTCTTTTGTTAAGGAAGCTTCAATATATGATTGATTGATAGTTTGAAATCTCATAGATGACCCAAATTCACGTCCTGCGGGTTTATCTCTTCTAAAATAATTGCTTGAATGGCCTCTTGCCGGATAATCGGAATCGGTTGGGAAAATCGTAATAAATCCCATGACATCTTTATTTAATATATATCCTTCATTTTCAATCAAAAAATGATATGCATTGTCGGAAAATGCATTTGATGAATCGTTTGAGCCAAGAGTAATAACCCAAGCATCGTTGTTGTCTAAAGTAGTTCGATTTGGTGATATTAATTTGATAAATTTATCTGAATCAGTTTCCTTTAATAAAACCCAACCACCATTTGAACAACTGGGATCTACAGGGATTACGTGAAAGGAACGATGATGTAAAGGTGTATCCATAGTAGCTGTAGCGGCCATTCGATGTTTTTCAACACCAAGGACCCAAAGATATTTATAGTTGAGTTCTGATCTTAGGGTGATATAAACATCTTCGCACAAAACGTTTTTGGAAGGAACGATGGGTTCAAAATCTTCTATTGATTCTCGTGGGTCTTCTGTGTCTAAGAAAAAGTCATCATGCATACCTGAAGAACCCCATTCACTCCCGGTGTAATTATAATTTTCAAGTTTATCGTCAGTATAATTATAATTTTCATAGGCATAGTGATATTCCTTATATTCTTGCATAAATTTATTGAAATTTTCTAAACTATCTCTTTGAATTACAACATTTATAGGATGAGCAGGAAGGTGAGGTTGGTTAGGAGAAACCAATAAATATATGTAAATAGAGCAAAGGGCAATTAAAATCAATAACGTAGCTTTGGTTTCAAAATCACTCATCCTCATAGGAACACAAGAAAAGGAAATAATAAAAAATTAGTTTGAGAAAGAGTTTTCTTTATATTTTTTCTATCCTCTTTTTCTTAAAAACAAAGCAGATAAAACAATACTACTTCCAAAAAATAAAAACAAACAAACAAAATTAAATTATTGTAATAAATAAATTGAAAATATTATTAAAAAAAAATAAATAGGGTTAACTTAACAAATATATTAAGTTAAAATCTAAAAATGGAAAAGTTTGATTTAGAATTAAAAGTTTTCAAAAGTGAGAATATCTAGGTGTATTATTTAAATATCCTGAAAGTTATTCCTATATTGTTTAAATAGCACATAAAAGTTATCTCATAAAATGATCCAATTAATCTCGTGAATTGTGTAAATTTTAAATTATCAGAAAATATAGATTATTATTTACGAATTGTTATTATTTAAATTGGTTTTACAAAAGAATCTCGAGAAAAGAGTTTGAGGTCAAGAAACCATTGGGAGATTTTTTCTTGAGCAATTATAAATAAGCCTTTTATTAAATTTGTAAATCTTTATCCAAATTTATTTCCAGGACTAAAGAAATTCTTTTCGTTTTATATTTGTTTACTTGTTTTACTTTCAATTGAATTAATTTGTTCGATATGGCTGAAGTAGTATTGTTTTATCTGCTTTGTTT
>JAMCQQ010000201.1:3537-96545 GCA_023379515.1 Actinomycetota bacterium | reverse complement strand
AAGCTTGCATATCCAATTAAACATCAGGAAAATGGCTACTATCATCTTATTAATTTTACCAGCAACGAGACAGTCATTAATGAAATTGACAGGGTAAATAAAATTAATGATAAGATATTAAGACATCTTATAGTTAAGGATGAAAAAAGTTCTGCAGTATAATATTATCTTCTAAAAAACAAGAAGGTGAATTATGGCTTCAAATCCATTTGTTATGGTAATAAGCGGAAATTTAACAAGAGATCCTGAATTAAGATTTACTCCGTCCGGCAGTCCGGTAGCTACTTTCGGCCTGGCGGTTAACAGAAATTATCAGGACAGAAAAACATCCGAATGGGTGGAAAACACTGAATTTTATAAAGTAATAGCATGGTTTAAATTAGCAGAAAATTGTGCTGAAAGCTTAAAAAAGGGTGACAGAGTTGTTGTTGTTTGCAGAAAACTTGCAGCATCGGCTTACGAAAAGGATGGTCAACAAAGAGCAACTATGGAAGTTACTGCAGGTATTGTTGCTCCAAGTCTTGAATTTGCAACTTGTGATATTAAAAAGAATGCCAGATCAGAGTTTCCTCAGGAATTTGGATCGGCAGCTCAGCCGAACCATGTCGAAGAAGATCTGGATTTTTCAAATGAAGATATCCCTTTTTAATTTGACAATTTTTACAAATTTTGAAGTGTTATTTAAATAAAGGAGGCAATAAAAATTGGGTAGGAAAAAAGGCAGCAGAGAAGAAAGAAATGTCAGAGATTCAAAGAATTCTCTTTTGAATTTAAGACAAAGAAAAAGATTCTGCTATTTCTGCAAGGAAAATATTGAACATATTGACTATAAAGATATTTCAATGCTTAGAAAGTTTGTGTCGGATAAGGGTAAAATAAGACCAAAAAGATCGTCAGGTAATTGTGTCCAGCACCAGAGGATGATTGCAAAAGCTATCAAAAGAGCAAGAGAAATAGCATTAATGCCTTATTTTGTCAGATAAAAATTTAAAATAAAAAATAAAAATATGTCCTTTGATAATATAAATAATGTAAATCAGCAAAAAAGTAATTTATTTAAACTAATACTGCTGACCGTACTTGCTTATATTGTTTTGATTGTAAGTGTTTTTATTCCCTTTATCGGAATAATAGGGCTTGCACTCATTTCAATTCCTTCAATAAAATTAATGCTTGAAGGAAGAAAATGGGAAAGCATATTATGCGCGTTAATTGGAAGTTTTGTGCTTTTTTTTATTGACTGGACTATGCCGGTATTTTTTTTTGTTTTTGTAATTTGTACTGCTTTGGTTTATTTATATTGCTTTAAAAGAGGGAAAAGTCCTTTTTTTATAATTACCTTAAACAGCATATTATTTATAGCTCTGATTATTTTGTATATATTGGCGGTTTCATTTGCCAGGCAGGAAAATCTGATTATAAGTTTTTTGAATAATTATAAAACTGTAATAAATAATTTTCCGGCAGATCCTCTGGTAAAGCAATATATGCAGATTATGGCAATCAGCGAAACACAGTTTAAAACATTATATGAGCAAAGCAAAAATATTTTTTTAATGCTTCCTTATCTGATTCCAGGTTTACTTTTAATATATATTTTTTTTAGCAGCCTTATTAATTACTATTGGTGTGCTTCAATTTTTAAAAAAAGCAGTCTTATTTTAAGAAGCATGCCTTTATTTAAAACATGGGATCTGCCATGGTATTATGTTGCAGGAATAATTGCAGGGCTTATTCTGATTGTAATACCTTATTTTAATGTATCTTATAATTTTATTCTTAATGCTGTCGGGATAAATTTATTGATTGTATTTGGAGCGTTTTATTCAGTTTTAGGTTTTTCAGTTGCATGGGGTATATTTGACAAGTTCAATGTTGCTCTAATTTGGAGAGTACTGATAATTTTATTAATCAGTTTCTTTTTAATATTAATTGTTGTAATTCCTATCATGGGTATTCTGGATGTCTGGATTAATTTTAGAAAACTTGAAAGACATTAAATACATCAAATGAAGATTGAATTTTAGCAGGAAGAGATATAAAGAGGAGGAAAAATTGAAAGTTATTTTAACAAAGGATGTTGAAAAGATTGGAAGCTTTGGAGAAGTTATTAATGTTAAAGACGGCTATGCCAGGAACTTTCTGATACCATCAGGTTCAGCAGTGGTAGCTACTGCCGGTAATCTGAAGCAAATAGATCTTGTTAAAAAATCAAGGATAAAATTTGAAGCTAAAAGCATAAAGGAAGCCGATGAAATAGCGCAGCAGCTTGATGGTTTGAAATTAATCTTCAAAGTAAAGGCTAGTCCTGAAGGAAAAATGTATGGTTCAATAACAAGCAAAGACATTGCTGATAAAATTTTATCTTTTAAAAAGATTGAAGTTGACAGAAAAAAAATCGAGCTTGAAGATCCTTTAAAGGAAACCGGAAATTATAATATTGAAATTAAACTTTACAAAGATATTAAATGTACTGTAAATGTGATAATTGAACCTGACAAAAAGCAGTCAGAAGAAGAAGCAGTTTCAGTTTCACAGGAATCTTTGGAAGAAATATCTGAAACTGAAAATTAACCTTAAGTTTGATGCACTGATTTTTAGATAAACGTTATAAAAACAGATATAAAATTAAAATATTTTAATAATTACCCATGCAGAATATATCAAAAAAAACATATTCAAGGGAAACCTTAAATACAGGAAAGCTTGAAAGAATTCCTCCCTATAATCTGGAAGCGGAAGAATCCTTGCTTGGGTCAATGCTTATTTCAAAGGATGCTATAGTCAGTGTGATTGAAATTGTAAGGGAAGATGATTTTTACAGAAAATCAAATAGTGAAATTTTTACAGCCATAAAAGAGCTTTATTCAAAGGGTGAGCCCGTAGATCCCATAACTCTGGCTGATTACTTAAAAAAAAAGGATTTGCTTGAAGAAATAGGCGGAAAAACTTTTATACATTCCCTGATTTCAAATATTCCACTTGCTTCAAATGCAGTTTATTATGCAGAAATAGTAAAACATAATTCAATTCTAAGGAAAATGATTTATGCGGCAACTGACATTGCGAGAATGGGTTATGAAGTTCCGGATGATTTAAATGCTGCAGTTGATAAAGCACAGCAGCTGATTTTTTCAATTTCACAGGATTTAAATTACAGTTCAAGAAATACTGCTTTTGTTCAGATTAAGGAAGTGCTGACGGAAGTATATGATCAGACAGTATCACTTTCTGAAAATAAAACAAACATAACAGGAGTTACAACAGGTTTTATTGATCTTGATAAATTAACTTCAGGTCTTCAGAATTCCGATCTTATTATCCTGGCTGCAAGACCAGGTATGGGCAAAACTTCTTTAGCGCTTTGCATTTCAAAAAATGCATGCAGCAGGGACGATACTCCTGTTGCTATATTTTCGCTTGAAATGTCCAGACAGCAGATTGCCCAAAGACTTTTATGTTCGGAATCAAGAATAGATTTGCACAGAATAAGATCAGGAGACATCAGGGAGCATGAATGGCCTAAACTTGGCCATGCAATAGAAAAACTGTCTGAAAGCAGGATTTATATTGATGATGCTCCGCTGCTTACTGTAATGGATTTAAGAGCCAGGGCAAGGATGCTTGTAAGCAATTTCGGGGTAAAGCTTATTATAATTGATTATCTTCAATTAATGCAGTCCGGCCAGAATTATAAAGAAAACAGGGTGCTTGAAATAACGGATATTTCAAGAAACCTTAAAAGCCTTGCCAGGGAACTTAAAATCCCGATTATTGCAGTTTCACAATTATCAAGGGAAGTTGAAAAAAGACCTGATAAAAGACCTATTCTTGCTGATTTAAGGGAATCGGGAGCAATTGAGCAGGATGCTGATCTGGTCATGCTTATTTACAGGGATGAATATTATGATAGGGAAAGCAAGACTGCCGGAATTGCGGAAATAATTATAGCCAAGCACAGAAACGGTCCTATAGGACAAATAGAATTAAGGTTTTCAAAAGAATATGCTTTGTTTTCCAATTTGGATAAAACTCACTCTGAAGAAAAAAATAAATAAAAGATACTATAAATACAATTAAGGGGAAATAAATCATGTCAAATATAGTTTTAATTGGTGCTCAATGGGGCGATGAAGGCAAGGGGAGGATAACGGATTTTCTCTCAAGCAAGGTTAATATGGTTGTCAGGTTTCAGGGCGGCGATAATGCAGGTCATACTGTAATATTTAAAGGTCTGGAATTTAAACTGCACCTGATTCCCTCAGGAATTCTATACCCCGATGTTATTTGTGTAATAGGTAACGGGGTTGTAATTAATCCTCAAACATTAATTTCAGAAATAGAAAACCTTGAAAAAAAAGCAGTAAGTACTGAAAATTTAAAAATAAGTTCAAATTGTCATGTAATAATGCCTTATCACATTGCTCTTGACGGGGCATCGGAAAATAAACTTGGATCATCAAAAATAGGAACGACAAAAAAAGGTATCGGGCCTGTTTATGCTGATAAGGCAAGCAGAACAGGCATCAGGATATGTGATTTACTGAATCCTGATTTATTTAAACAAAAGCTTGATGATATTCTTGAAATTAAAAATGCAATTTTAAACAAGGTTTATGATGCAGAAACATTTAATGCGGATAAAATTTTTGAAGAATATACGGGATATGCACAAGCAATAAAAAAATATGTAGTTGAAAGCACATTTCTGATTAACAGCGCACTTGATGATAATAAAAATATCCTCTTTGAAGGGGCTCAAGGTACTCTTCTTGATATTGATCATGGTACATATCCTTTTGTTACCTCATCGTCAACAATTGCAGGCGGAGTTTTTACTGGTGCAGGTATCGGACCAGGCAGAATCAATGAAGTCATTGGGATAACAAAATCATACTGTACGAGAGTAGGTTCAGGTGTTTTCCCGACTGAAATAAAAGATGAAACGGGTAATATGATAAGAGAAAAAGGCAATGAATATGGAACTACTACAGGAAGAGCCAGAAGATGCGGCTGGTTTGACTGTGTAATCATAAGATATTCTGCAATGGTTAATAATTTAAGCAGTCTTGCTCTTACAAAGCTTGATGTTCTTAGCGGTATTGAAAAAATAAAAATATGCAGCAGTTATAAAATTGACGGCAGTATTTATGAAAATGTAACTCCTAATTGCCTTATTCTTGAAAAGAGTCAGCCGCAATATATCGAAGTTAATGGCTGGGATGAAGATATAACAAATATAAAGGAATTTGAAAAACTGCCTTATAATGCAAAAAAATATATAAACTTAATTGAAGAATTAACACGGATTCCTGTTTCACTCATAAGTGTTGGTCCTGATAGAAATCAGATCATAATCAGGGATAAATATTTAAAAAAGAAGTTTTTTTAAATAAATTTTAAACCTTATCAGTTAACTGCAAATTAAAAAAAACTTAGAAGAGATTTAAGATGAATATTCTTATTATTGGAAACGGCGGCCGGGAACATTGCCTTGTATGGAAGATTTCCCGAAGCAAACTTGCAGGTAAAATATTTGCAATTCCCGGAAATGCGGGCATATCACAAATTGCAAGTTGTGCAAATATATCATTAAACAAAGAAAATTTTCCGGAGATACTGCGATTTATTGAAAAGAACAGGATTGATTTTACAGTTGTAGGACCGGAAGCTCCTTTGGTGGATGGAATTGTCAATTACTTAAACGATAGAGGATATCCTGTATTTGGTCCTGAAATGGAAGCAGCAAAGATTGAAGGCAGCAAAGTCTTTACCAAAAAACTTTGCGTGAAATATAATATTCCAACATCTGAAGCAGTATTTTTTAATAAATTTGAATTTGACAAAGCCATTTCCTATGCCAGGGATCTTGAAGACAATAAATTTCCCCGCGTTGTTAAAGCTGATGGTCTTGCTGCAGGAAAAGGGGTAATAATTGTTCAAAATAAAAATGAAATGATTGATTCAATAAAAAGTTTTCTTAAAGAAAGCAAGTTCGGCAAATCAGGAGATGAAATAGTAATTGAAAATTTTATTTCCGGTTTTGAAATTTCTGTTTTATGTTTATGTGACGGTAAGGTTTTAATACCATTGGATCTGGCACAGGATTATAAAAAAATATATGATGGCGACAGGGGCAAAAATACCGGAGGTATGGGAAGCTACAGTCCTATTCCATTTGTTGATGATAAATTATATGAAAAAATATTGACAAGGATCATTACTCCTACATTTAATGCCTTAAAAAGTGAGGGAATTAATTATAAAGGCGTGTTGTACGGAGGTATTATCGTAAAAGATAATGAGCCTTATCTGCTTGAATATAATTGCAGATTCGGAGATCCTGAAACACAGGCTATACTGCCAAGACTTAAAGATGATATATTGCCTGTTCTAATAAATTGTACTAAAGGCGCTTTAAATAATATTGAATTAAAGTGGGAAGATAAAAAAACCGTATGTATTGTTTTAGCTTCAAAAGGTTATCCTGAATTTTCTTCAAAAGGAGATGTAATAACAGGACTTGAAGATCTTCGGCAGGAAAAAAATGTTTTTATCTTTCATGCAGGAACAAAAAAAACTGACAGCAGGATTGCAACGGACGGAGGCAGGGTATTAAACATTGTTTCAATGGCGCAAAGCTTCAGGGAAGCAAGAAAATTAAATTATGAAAGTATAAAGAAAATAAAATTTGAGGGAATGCAGTTCAGAAAGGATATTGCATTAAAAGTTGAAGAAACTTAAGTCAGGAGGCATTAAAATGTCAGAAAATAAAAAGCTGGTTGCAATAATTATGGGAAGCAAATCTGATGAAGATATTATGAAGGGTGCTGAAGATATTTTTAAGGAATTCGGGATTAAATATGAAAAAATTATTTCCTCTGCCCACAGAATGCCTGAAAAAACTTCAAAATTTGCTAAAAACTTAAAGGCTGATGGTTTTGAAGTTGTAATTGCAGGAGCAGGTAAAGCAGCACATCTTCCAGGTGTTATTGCATCTTATACAAGTTTACCTGTGATAGGAGTTCCCATTAAAACAGATGATCTGGGAGGGCTTGATTCACTGCTTTCCATTGTTCAGATGCCTGCAGGTGTACCTGTAGCGACTGTTGCAATCAATGGTGCAAAAAATGCTGCCATTCTTGCCATCCAGATTTTATCATTAAAATATTTGGAAATTAATAAAAAATTTGAAGAATACAAATCCGGACTGGCAAATTAAGAATTTTTTTATTTTTTTATATCAATTTAATTGTTAATTAATTAAAATTTACTAAGAAAATAAGACTTTGAGTAATTATTTAATTATCCAGAGAAGATTTTTATGGAAAATGATATCAAAATAAGTGTGAAGAATTTTGGTTTTTATTATGGAGATTCCAAAGTTTTAACAGATATAAATTTTGATATTGTTAAAAATACCATTACTTCAATAATAGGTCCTTCAGGCTGCGGAAAATCAACCATGCTTCGAACATTTAACAGAATGAATGAACTTCTTGGCAATGTAAAAGTGGAAGGCAATGTTGAAATAGATAATGTTGATATTTATAAATCAAACATAGATGTGGTTGAATTAAGGAAAAAGGTTGGAATGGTATTTCAAAGACCAAATCCTTTTCCAAAAACAATTTATGACAATGTTGCCTATGGGCCCAAACTTCATAAAAGATATTCAAAATCACAGCTTGATTTTATTGTTGAAGACAGCCTGAAGAAAGCTGCTTTGTGGGATGAAGTTCAAAAAAAACTTCATAGGAGTGCCCTTGATTTGTCAGGAGGGCAGCAGCAAAGGCTTTGCATTGCAAGAGTGCTTGCTGTAGAATCCGAAATACTGCTGATGGATGAGCCTGCTTCTGCTCTTGATCCTATTTCCACACAAAAAATTGAGGATTTAATTACAGAACTTAAAGATAATTATACAATTGTAATAGTTACACATAATATGCAGCAGGCGGCAAGGGTCTCTCAAAAAACTGCTTTTCTTTTGATGGAAAAACAAGGAGAACCTGCAAAATTAATTGAATATGATGATACCAACAGGATTTTTACTTTTCCTTCTGACAAGAGAACCGAGGATTATATTACAGGCCGTTTCGGATAATGTATAAAAGGTATTTTAGACAATTTTTTATCCAACGATTTTTATTGGCATATTTTGCTCAAGTCGTCTTGATTTTCCAGCAGCTAACCATCTCAAATAAATTTACTTCTTATTTTTGACATGCAGCTTTTATTGCAATATAATACGTTCACATAATTTTGGAACTTTTCCATAGTATTTTTTTAATAATTTCGTATTTAATCAGGAGCAATGTTTAATGAAAGAATATCGAATAACCCAGGAAGGTTATGAAAAACTTTTAAAAGACGTTAATTATCTTATAAAAGTAAAAAGAAAAGAAATTGCAGAAAGATTAAAAGAAGCTAAAAATGCCGGCGGAGATCTTTCAGAAAATCTGGAATATGAATATGTTAAAAATGAACAGGCATTTGTTGAAGGCAGGATTGAACAGATGAACGATATTCTTCAAAATTATGTAATTGTTGATAAAAAAGTCAATAAGGATGAAGTCGATATCGGGTCAGTTGTAGTGGTAAGAGACCTTGATCTAAATAAAAACAGAAAATTTGAGATAGTAAGTTCTGTTGAATCAGAACCTTCACAAATGAAAATTTCTGATGAATCTCCCCTTGGACAGGCACTGCTTGGAAAGAAAATAAAGGATGAAGTTACTGTCAAAACTCCAGGAAAAACTTTCAGATTAAAAATTATTGATATTATCTGATATATTTAAGCTTTTTTAATTTTTTTTTCTGCTGTATTTCTTATAGTTTTTTAATAAATATTTGTTTATTATTTTATTTTTTTTACTTTTAAGAAATCTAAATTATCTTATAAAAGTAAAAAGAAAAGAAATTACAGAAAGGTTGAAGGAAGCTAAAAATACCGGCGGAAATCTGTCAGTAAATCTGGAATACGAATATGTTAAAATGAACAGGGTTAAAATATGGATGATATAAAAAGAAATAAAAATTATGACGGCGGGGAAAGCGCTGATGTTGAAAAGACTAACCTTAGTACTGAAAATATTGAAAATTCAGGAGCACAATATCTGCTTGAGCTTGAAACTCCTTTAGGAGAATCACTGAAAGCAAAACTTGAAAAAGTTATTGAACAAAAGAAAAAAGGAAAGCAGCTTTACAGGGCAAAATTTATTACAAACACTGATATAAAGATTTTGCATGAAAATTATTCTCATCTTGAAGCAGGAGAAAAAGCCGGAGATGAAGTTTATAGTATTGCCGGAAGAATAATAGCTTTAAGAAAACATGGCAAAGCAACTTTTGCAGTCTTAAAAGATTTTTCAGGACAGATACAATTATATCTGAACATAAAAAATATCGGAGATGAAAGTTATTATGAATTTCTTGATCTGGATATCGGAGATATTGCCGGAGTAAAAGGGACGGTATTTAAAACCCATACAGGTGAACTTTCAATAAATGTTCAAGAATTTGAACTGTTAAGCAAATCAATAAGGATTCTTCCTGAAAAATGGCATGGACTTAAAGACAAGGAGATCAGATACAGACAAAGATACCTGGATTTCATAGTTAATCCTGAAGTTAAAGAAGCTTTTATGGTAAGGATTAAAATGATAGAAGCATTCAGAAAATTTTTAACTTCAAAGGGATTTCTTGAAGTAGAAACACCTATGCTTCAACCTATCCCGGGAGGAGCAACTGCAAAACCGTTTACAACACATCATAATGCTCTTGATATGGAACTTTATTTAAGAATAGCGCCTGAGCTTTATTTAAAAAGACTTATTATTGGCGGTTTTGAAAAAGTTTTTGAAATAAACAGAAACTTCAGAAATGAGGGAATTTCATATAAGCATAATCCGGAATTTACCATGCTTGAATTTTATCAGTCATATGCTGATTACAATGACCTTATTAAATTAACTGAAGAAATGCTAAAATATGCAGCAAAGGAAGCTTCTGGAAAACTTAAATTTAATTACAGAGGAAATAATATTGATTTTGAAGGTTCATGGGACAATCTGACAATGATTGATTCTATTAGAAAGTTTGCAGGACTTGATATAGATTTTAATAAAAGCCTGCAGCAGTTAAGAAATATGGCAAAAGAAAATAATCTGAATCTTGATGAAAGTTTCGGGAAGGGAAAAATAATTAACGAATTTTTTGAATTTTTCGTTGCTCCAAGGTTAATTAATCCAACATTTATCAGAGATTATCCTGTTGAAATTTCTCCGCTTGCCAGAAAAAGTCCACAAAATCCGGATCTGACAGAAAGGTTTGAATTATTTATTGGAGGAGAAGAAGTTGCAAATGCCTTTTCTGAACTCATAGACCCGCAGGACCAGTTTGAAAGATTTAAATTACAGGTTAAAAGCAAGGATGAGGAAGAAAGGATGACAGGAAAGATTGACATAGATTTTTTAAAAGCTCTTGAATATGGAATGCCGCCTACTGCAGGAGAAGGAATTGGCATTGACAGGCTTGCCATGATAATAACAAACTGCAGCTCCATAAGAGACGTTATATTATTTCCGTTAATGAGGCAGGAAAAGGAAATTTAAAGGAAACATTTCCAATTTTGTGATATAGACAAAAGTAAGGCTGCGAAAATCGACGGCTGGGTATTTCGAAAACACGCAAGCTTTGCCCCAGCGAGTCAAAGCTTGCTCTGATTTCAGGCTTCGCTCTCCTCTCTAAGAGAGGAACCTTGCCCGCTCAGCCTTCAAAAGGTTTTCTCAACACCCAGCCATCGATCCAATAATTTATTTTCAATCACGAGAAAGGAAATGCTAAATTAATTTTTCCCTGTTTGTTTCCCGATTTAATTTTTATATTCAAAAATGTTATAATCATCTTAGTTGCAGGATAAATAATAATTTATTTATGAATACTTAATTTGAAGGATTTAATATTTTTTACGGAATGGAGAATTAATGATTTGTGATAACTGCAGAAAAAATGAAGCAAGTATTCATCTGATACAACTGGATAACAGTGGAGAGGTGAGGAAATTTGATTTATGCAGGGAATGTGTAAAAGATTTGTCATTTTTATCGGAAGAAGAAATAATTAATGGTAATATCAAAAATTCTACAAGCATTCTTGCAATAGATCTTGGATTTTTTGTAAATAATGAGTCTTTTGATCTGTTTGATAGTTTAAGTTCAACCGGCAGGGAAAACAAAAGATGTCAGTATTGCAATATTTCAATAAGTGCAATAAAAAAAATGGGCAGGGTAGGTTGTCCCCGCTGTTATGATGAGTTTAAAGAAGAATTAAATCCTCTTATAAAGCTTATTCAAACAGGGATTGAGCATAAGGGGAAAATACCATTAAACTGTAATAAGAGACTTAAGATTGAAAAGAAAATCAAAGATTTAAAATTCATGCTTGAGGAGCAAATAATAATTGAAAATTTTGAAGAAGCTGCAAAATTAAGAGATAAAATATCATTTTTACAGAAGAAACTTCATTATTCAGGCAGGAAACTTAAAAAGTAATGGAAGAAAATATTTTAACAAATCAAAATATTAAAGACTTGAAATTCAGATATAGTTGTGAAAGAAATCAGGTTGTTTTAATCAGTTTCGTAAGCCTGTTTAGAAATATTGCAGGTTATAAATTTAATGCTGTAACAGACAGGTTAGACAGGGAAGGAATATTAAATCTTGTTCTTGAAGCCAAAACCCGAACGCGGCAGCTTGAAAACTTTAATTTTTATTGTTTAAGAGATATTCCGAGGCTGCAAAGACAATTGCTGATAGAACAGAAAGTTATTTCTGCATCAACTGCTCAAAAAATAAACGGAAAGGCAGTCATTCTTAATTCCAGACTTGTAGATAATAACAGGCTGTCTGCAATAATAGTCAATGAAGATGAACATTTAAAAATTCAATGCCAGATGCCTGGAAATAACATTCCGGCATGTTATAAGGAAGTACTTAAACTTGAAAAAAAGCTGGAAAATAAATTAAGTTTTTCCTTTAATCAAAGTCTTGGATATCTTACTTCAAATCCTTCAGTAATTGGAACAGGACTTAAGGCAACAATAATTGCTCATCTGCCTTCGCTTGTAATAAGCACGAAAATAGTAGATTTTATTAAAAATTTAAATCAGACAGGCTTTGGAGTAAGCAGTTTTTTTGGAGAGGGCAATGAAATAATAGGTAATCTTTTTCAGATTTCAAATCTGATAACTCTTGGAAAGAATGAAGAAAGTATTATTGAGGAACTTGTGGCAATAAGTAAAAATCTTATTGAGGAAGAAGAAAAGGCAAAGGATGAATTAAAATCAGAACAAAGTTTTACTATTGAGGACAGTGTTTACAGATCATTCGGGATGGTAAAATATGCGAAAATTTTATCTTTTGAGGAATCGCTTGAACTTCTGTCCATATTAAAATTAGGGTTGGATTTAGGTATAATTGATGAAGTCAGAAAATTTGATTTTTATGAACTTATTAATATAATAAGTGATTCGAACATAGAGCTTAATTATATTAAGAACAAGAAAGCTACATTTGATGAAATAGATTTTATAAGAGCATGCGTTATAAGAGAAAAAATACTTAAGGATTACAGTTAGATTATTTAAATACGGGTTTTAATTGCAGCAGATTTGGAGAAATTTATAAGGCATTTAATTTAATGGACTGGTGATTAAAATGTTTGAAAGATTTACAGAAAAGGCTCGCAGAGTTGTTGTTAAGGCACAGGACGAAGCGAGACTGTTAAAACAAAATTATATAGGTACAGAACATTTGCTGCTTGGAATCATTGATGAACAGGATGGTATAGCATCCAAGGTGCTTATTGAGATGGGTATTTTACTTGAAGAAGTAAGAGTTGCAGTCAGAAGTGTTATTACTGAAGGTTCGTCAGAATCTTACGAACATATACCTTTCACTCCCAGAGCAAAAAAAGTACTGGAACTTTCATTAAGGGAAGCACTTCAGATGGGGCATAATTATATCGGTACCGAACATATTCTGCTTGGACTTCTCAGAGAAGGAGAAGGAGTAGCTGCAAGAGTACTGAACAGCCTTGGTATTACGCTTGAAATTGTTAAGGAAACAATAAAGGAAGTACTCAGGAAAAATCCTGTATATTCCGGCGCAGATTCTGTTTCCACTGGTAAAACTGCAAAAAAGCCGCTCAAGACATTAAGTCAATACGGCAGGGATTTAACTAGTCTGGCTCAGGAAGGAAAACTTGATCCTGTAGTTGGACGAAAAAAAGAAATTGAAAGACTAATGCAGATTCTTTCAAGAAGAACAAAAAATAATCCAATATTAATTGGTGAATCCGGAGTTGGGAAAACTGCTATTGTTGAAGGTTTTGTACAGCATATCACATCAAAAGAAGTTCCTATAAATCTTCAAAACAAAAGAATATTTACTCTTGATCTTGGATCACTTGTAGCGGGTTCAAGATACAGGGGAGATTTTGAAGAAAGACTTAAGAAAGTGCTGGCTGAAATAAAGGAAGACGGTGATATCATAATTTTTATAGATGAAGTTCATAACCTTGTTGGGGCAGGGGCAGCAGAAGGGGCAATTGATGCGGCAAGCATTCTTAAACCAATGCTCTCAAGGGGAGAAATTCAAACAATTGGAGCAACTACCGTTAGTGAATTCAGAAAATACATAGAAAAAGATAAAGCGCTTGAAAGAAGATTCCAGCCAATTTATGTTGATGAACCATCAATATACGAAACCATTGAAATTTTAAAGGGATTAAGAGACAGGTATGAGAAATTTCATAATATAACTATTACAGATGGAGCTCTTACTGCGGCAGCAAAACTTGCTCAAAGATATATTTCTGACAGGTTTTTGCCTGATAAGGCTATTGACCTTATAGATGAAGCTGCTTCAAGGGTTAGAATAAGGTCTATCATGTCTCCCCCAAATTTAAAGGATATTGAAGACAACATTGAAAAAGTGATAAGTGAAAAAGAGGAAGCCATTTCAAATCAGGATTATGAAAAAGCTGCAGAACTTCGTGACCAGGAGAAAAAATTGCTGAAGGAAAAAGTTGAGATAACAGAATCATGGAAAAGACTTGAAAAATCAGGGAAGGAAAAAGTAAATGAAAATGAAATAGCCGAAGTTTTATCCAACTGGACAGGTATTCCCGTTTACAAACTTACCGAAGGTGAAACAGCCAGACTTTTAAATATGGAGGAAAGTCTTCATAAAAGAGTTATCGGACAGGATGAGGCAATAAATATCGTTTCCAAAGCTATAAGAAGATCCAGGTCAGGCCTTAAGGATCCGAAGAGACCGATCGGTTCTTTTATGTTTTTAGGACCATCAGGAGTTGGAAAAACTGAACTTGCAAAAACAATAAGTGAATTTTTATTTGGAAAGGAAGAAGCTTTAATCCAGATAGATATGTCTGAATATATGGAGAAACATTCGGTTTCAAAACTTGTGGGTTCTCCTCCCGGATATATTGGTTATGATGAAGGAGGACAGCTTACTGAACTTGTGAGGAGAAGACCATACAGTGTAATTCTTCTTGATGAAATTGAAAAAGCACATCCTGATGTATTTAATATTTTACTGCAGATTTTTGAAGACGGACATCTGACAGACTCACAGGGAAGAAGAGTTGATTTTAAAAATACAGTTGTTATCATGACATCAAATTTAGGAGCCAAGGAAATACATAAGAATAATCCATTTGGTTTTCAAATTACAGATAATGAGGAGATTTCCTATGCTGAAATTAAGAAAAAGGTTATAAGTGAACTTAAAGTCACCTTCAAGCCGGAATTTATCAACAGAATTGATGAAATTGTTGTATTCCATAAGTTGACACGTGATCAGGTTTACAGGATTATAGATTTGATGATTTCAAGACTTGAAGCACAGCTTGAAAATCAGGGGATTGGAATTGAGCTGTCGGAAACTGCAAAGGAATGTTTGATTAACAAAGGATTTGATGCTGTGATGGGAGCAAGGCCCATGAGAAGGGCAATCCAAAATTCAATAGAAGATCCAATTTCTGAAAAAATTATCAGCGGGGAAATAAAACCAGGACAAAAAATCAAGGTTAGTGCTGATGTTGGCGAAATGGTATTTGAAGTGGAGGATTATAATAAGACTGTTTTAAAAGTATGAAATAAAACAAAAATGTATTATATGAGATATATAAATTGATATGCAAAAAACGGTTTTATTATTTCATGGTTTTAAAAAGTTAAAAGAAAAACTTAAATTTTTTAAAAAATGATTTTCAAAAAGATTTCAGAAATTTAGATAACAAAACATACATAATTGCAATGAATACACGGGAAGAAGAATTACTTTTAAAATGTCTTAAAAGAGTTGCTCCTGGAACAGATTTAAGATTAGGAATAGAATATATACTTCAGGCAAAAACTGGAGGGCTGCTGGTTTTAGGTGATTCTGAAGCTGTTTTGAAAATTACAAATGGAGGTTTTTATATAGGATGTAATTTAACTGCTGCAAAATTATATGAGCTGGGGAAAATGGATGGTGCCATAATACTAAGCTCAGATTCAAAAAGAATTCTGTATGCCAATACGTATCTGTTTCCGGATCCGGAGATCCCAACTTCAGAAACAGGAACAAGACATATTACTGCTGAAAGAACTGCCAAGCAAACAAAAGAACTTATAATTTCCATTTCTCAAAAAAGGGATGCGGTTACTTTATACATAGATAACATTAAATATATTCTTGAAGAGCCAAGAATCATTCTTTCAAAGGCAAATCAGGCAATACAGACACTTGAAAAATTTAAAAACGGTCTTAATCACTTAATA
This sequence comes from Actinomycetota bacterium, assembly GCA_023379515.1. The sequence goes on along the minus strand of JAMCQQ010000201.1, from coordinate 80,698 downwards.
CTTAATTTAACAGTAAGAGAACTTGAAGGAATTGTTACATTGTTTGATGTTGCGAGCATATTTCAAAGAGCAATTATTGTAAATAAAACAGCCAGGGAAGTCAATAAATTTATTACTGAACTTGGAACTGACGGCAGGCTTCTTCAGATGCAGACTGAAGAGCTCATGGACAATGTTGAAGATGATTATATTAAGATTATTAAAGATTATGTTTCAGATGAAGCAAAGGTTGATCCTGAAAAATTAAAGGAAAAGTTATTAAATATCGAATCTGATGAAATAATTGAACTGGAAACTGTTTCAAAACTATTAGGATATGATAGTGAAGAAAATTTAATTGAATTTAATATCCAGCCAAAAGGATACAGGATTATATCTGAAGTTATAAGACTTCCGCAAGGCGTAATTGCAAATATAATAAACAAGTTTGGAAATCTGAAAAATATTATGAATGCAAGTGTGGATGAACTGGCAACAGTTCAGGGTGTTGGAAGGATCAGGGCAAAATCATTTATTGACAGGCTTAAGAAATATTCCGAATATTATTTTTATAATGACATTTATAACGGCAAAGGAGGACTTGATTCAAAAATAGTTTTATAAATAAAATGCGATTTAAATTATAAAATGGTGAGTTTTTAATGATTCTGTTAATTTTTAGACTGGTATTTTTGATTGTAGGAGCTGGTGGTGGCTATTATCTTGTAAATACATTTTTAACAGATTATTTAAACAATAGCGGTTTATTGTTGATAGGCCGTATTGTCGGAATTATAATTTTTTCTATTATAGGTTTTTTTATTGGTAATTTTATTGGGAAAAAAATCATAAAAGATGTAAGTTCTGTCAATGAGAAAGTAAGAGAAATACCAGGAAACAATTTAATAATAGGCATTATTGGTCTGACAACAGGAATAGTGCTGGGTTTACTTGTATCTTTTGCATTAAGATCAATTCCCTTTGTTGGTCCTTTTATACCTATTTTTGTCGTACTTATTTTTTCTTATGCAGGAATAATGCTTTCTTTAAGGAACAAGCAGATGATAATTAATGTTTTAAAGCTTGGCAAAGGATTTAAGGATGAGAAAGATGAAAACCTTAATGAGAAAAATAAGGCGGATAAAAATCATGCTATTTCCAAGCCTAAAATACTTGATACAAGCACAATAATTGATGGGAGAATTGCTGATATTATTATGACGGGATTTCTTGAGGGTGATCTTATTATTCCCGGTTTTATTGTTAATGAGCTTCAGGGAATTGCCGACTCTTCAGATAACCTGAAAAGGATCAGAGGCAGAACAGGTCTTGATATTCTTCAAAAACTTCAGGATAATAAAAAGCTGCATATTGCTATTGTTGAAAAAGATTATCCAAAACAGGATACTGTTGATTCAAAACTTATAGCATTAGCAAGAGAGCTTGACGGAGATATAGTTACTTCCGATTACAATCTTAATAAGGTTGCAAAGCTGAAAGGCATTAAAGTATTAAATATTAATGATCTTTCCAATTCAGTTAAAATGATAATTCTCCCTGGAGAAAAAATGGATGTTGAAATAATAAAGGAAGGCAAGGAAAAAGATCAGGGAGTTGCTTATCTTGATGATGGGACAATGATTGTTATTGAAGGCGGCCGAAATTTGCTTGGTAAAATAATTGAAATCACAATTACAGGAATACTGCAAACTCCGGCAGGAAGGATGATTTTTTCCAAAATTTCTACAAACGGAGAATGATGAATTTAGGCATTATAACAGCAGCCGGAAAGGGAACCCGGTTAAGAGCAGACATTAATAAACAGTTTATTAATTTGTGCGGTAAACCAATACTGGCACATACCATTGGTGTTTTTCAGAGGGCATCCCTTATTGATGAGATTTATATTCTGGTTCCCCAGGAATTCATTGAGTATACACAGAAAAACATTATAGACAAATATGGTTTTACAAAAGCAACAAGGATAATAATTGGAGGTCAGACAAGACAGGAAACTGTTGAAAATGCCCTTAGATTTATTCCTGATCATTGCGATATAATTTCCATACATGATGGAGTCAGACCATTAATTTATTCTGCGGATGTAAATAAGTTAATCGAATTATTAATTGAATCAAACAAACAGGATTCAAAAGTTCAGGGAATAATACTTGCTGCTGCTGCTTATGAAACAATTAAAAAAATCGACAGCATGCATGGAACCGTTGAAACAATTCCAAGAGAAATAATTTATCATGCACAAACTCCGCAAACATTCTTTAAAGAATCCTTGCTTAAGGCTTATAAACTGGCAAAAGAAGATAAATTTATTGGGACCGATGATTCAATGCTTGTTGAAAGAGCCGGATATAAGGTAAAATTTTTAAAAGGAAGTCATGAGAATATAAAAATTACCACTCCCACGGATTTATTTCTGGCAGAATTGATAATATCCAAGAATGGGACACATTAAAAATTTTAAAGAAGCATTTCCAATTTCGTGATAGGGACAAAAGTAAAACTGCAAAAATCAGGCTGGGTATTTCGAAAACACGCAAGCTTTGCCCCAGCTTAGGCAAAGCTTGCTCGGTTTCAGGCTTCGCTCTTCTCTTTATAGAGGAACCTTGCCCGCTCAGCCTTCAAACGGTTTTCTTAAGTCACCCAGCCTAATCCAATAATTTGTTTGCAATCACGAAAAAGGAAATGTTAACAAATTTTAAGGTCTGTAAAAAAGTCAAAGAATATCACAATTATTTTTTTAAAGGTCAGATATTTTTAATTAACGGAGTCAACAAATGAAAATTGGAATAGGCTATGATGTGCACCAGTTTGCACATGGAAGAAAGTTAATTTTGGGAGGAGTTGAAATAAAACACGGGAAAGGTTTGCTCGGACATTCAGATGCAGATGTTTTAATTCATGCAATAAATGATGCGATACTAGGGGCGCTTGGACTTGGCGATATCGGTATTCATTTTCCCGATACTGATATGCAGTATAAGAATATTTCAAGCATTATTCTTCTTGAAAGAGTAATTAAAATGATGAAAGGCAATGGATATAAAATAGGTAATTGCGATAATATCTTAATCCTTGAAAAGCCAAAAGTGTTTCCTTATATTGATTTAATGAAAAAAAACCTGTCAAAATCAATGGAAATTAATGAAAGTCAGATCAATATAAAAGCAACTACAACAGAAGGTCTTGGCTTTTGCGGAAGGCAGGAAGGAGCTGCAGCTCAAAGCATTATCCTGCTCGAAGAAATTTGAAAAAATTAAACCATCATATTAATTGTTTAACAGAAATAAGATTTAAACATCTAATTCATATTATTTTAAAACTGATGCTGCGTGTGTTTTTAAATAAGTTTTTAAAATATTTTTAAAAGCTAAAAGAAATAAAGGAAAAAATTGAAAGCTGATAAACCAAGATTCAGATTTGCACCTTCTCCTACAGGAGGACTGCATATAGGAACAGCAAGAACGGCATTATTTAACTGGATTTCTGCAAAAAGCATGAATGGCGATCTTATCCTGCGGATTGAAGATACTGACTTGAAACGCTCAACTGAAGAATTTGAAAAATCCATTATAGAGGGTTTAAAATGGCTTGGTTTTGACTGGGATGAATTTTACAGGCAAAGCGACAGGATTAAACTATATGAAGCAGAAGCACAGCGTCTTCTTAAAGAAGACAAGGCATATATGTGTTTTTGCAGACCTGAAAGACTTGAAACATTAAGAGAAAAACTGATATCTGAAGGAAAACCAATTGGTTATGATAATAAATGCAGAAATATGTCAAAGGAAGAAATAAATGAAAATTTAAAAAATCATATTGAATATACGATCAGATATAAAGTAAGTGATGGAGAAATAAAATTTAATGATTTAATCAGAGGTGAAATAAAATTTTCTTCTGATGTAATAAGTGATTTTGTGCTTATAAAATCAGACAGCACTCCATCATATAACTTTGCCGTTGTAGTAGATGACAATGATATGAAAATAACCCATGTTTTAAGGGGCGAAGATCATATTACAAATACCGCAAGACAGATATTGCTTTTTAATAGTCTGGGATATAAAATCCCTGATTTTGCTCATCTATCAATGATTCTCGGCAAGGACGGCGCCAAATTAAGCAAAAGACATGGAGCAGCTACCATTTCTCAATTTAGGGATGAAGGATACTTAAGGGAAGCCATGGCAAACTATCTGTCCCTGCTTTCCTGGGCTCCAAGAGATGGGGAAGAAATATTTTATTTAAGTGATATATTAAATAAGTTCAAAATTTCAGATATTTCAAAGAATCCTGCAATTTTTGATATAGACAAGCTGAACTGGTTAAATGGAATATATATAAGAAAAAAATCAAACATGGATTTATTTGATTTAATCCTGCCCTTTCTATTAAGGGAAAATATTGTCAAATCTGAAGATTTAAGCAATATCAGGATAAAAAATAAAATATTAAAGTGTGTTGATGCTTTCAGGGATAATTTAAGAACACTTGCACAGTTTCCGGACTATGTCAGAGATTTTTTCTCAAATGAAATAAAATATTATGATCAGGAAGCCCTTGAAATATTAAGACTTGGTTCAAGTAAAATAGTAATTGACATGTTTGCGGAAAAACTGCAGGAAATAAATTTACAGGAAAAAGCAGTCGGTATTAATACAGATATCATAATAGATGATGAAAAAGCAAGGGAAATTATTAATGAAATTGGCAACAGACTCAAAGATGATAATATAAAGGGTAAACTGCTGTATATGCCAATCAGAGCAAGTCTGACAGGAAAAGTTCATGGGCCCGAACTTCCTAAAGTAATTTCCATACTGGGTATTGAGGAATGCTTAAACAGGATTGGCGGGACGTTAAATTTTTTAATTGATAATTGATTTTTTCAAATTGTGTATAAACATATTCAACTAAAACTGCAGTAAAAGATAAAATTTAATTAATTTACAAAAAATAATCATTTTTTACATAAAATTAATGATATTTTAGTATAATCAGATATTACAGTAATTAAGCTGTCTTTTTGAGTAATAAATTTAAAAAAATTTAAATCAATAATTTAAAAATGGGACTTATATCAGAATTAATTGAACAGGTAAAAGCAGCAAAGGAAAAAGATCCGGCCGCATTAAATGCTTTTGAAATCATACTTACTTACTCGGGAGTCCATGCAGTTATTTTCCACAGGATTTCACACTGGCTTTTAAAGCACAGGATACCATTTTTTCCGAGATGGACTTCACAAATTACAAAATTTTTTACAGGAATAGAGATCCATCCCGGAGCACAGATTGGCAGAAGGCTTTTCATTGATCACGGGATGGGAGTTGTAATTGGGGAAACCACCATAATGGGCGATGACTGTCTTCTTTATCAGGGAGTAACCCTGGGTGGAACAGGCAAGGAAAGAGGCAAAAGGCACCCCACACTTGGAAATAATGTAGTTGTTTCTGCCGGGGCAAAAATTCTTGGGTCAATTACCATTGGCAATAATGTTGTAATTGGAGCAGGCGCAGTTGTCATTGATCCGGTTCCTGACGATTGTACTGTTGTTGGGGTTCCCGGAAGAATTGTAAGAATTAAGGGTGAAAGAGTATTATCTGATGAATTTCATAAAATGAATCTTCCGGATCCTGTAAATGATTTGCTGACGGATTTAAAATCAAGGCTGGATATTCTTGAAGATGAGTTCAAAAGATTAAAAAAACAATAAAAATATATAATTTTTTCATAATAATTAAATCTGAAATAACTGAAAAGTTTTAATTGCTGAAATTAAATCGGCAGGGTATGTTTTGTAATTTAAACACAAAGAAAGAGGGAACATAATTTGGCTTTGAAATTGCATAATACACTTTCCAGAAAAAAAGAATTACTTATTTCATCTGAAAAAAATAAAGTAAAGATGTATGTTTGCGGGCCAACTGTTTATAACTACATTTCAATTGGCAATGCAAGGCCGGTAATTGTTTTTAACATGGTAAGAAATTATCTTAAATATCTTGGTTATGAAGTTTTATTTGTTCAGAATATAACTGACATTGAAGATAAAATAATAAATAAAGCCAATGAGGAAGGTGTTGATTATAAGATTATTACTGAAAGATATATAAAAGCTTTCCTTGAAGATCTTAATACTCTCGAGATTGACAGTATTGATGAGATTCCTTTTGCTACAGGTATGATAAATGAAATCATAGATATTATAACCAGGATTATCAATAATGATTATGGTTATGTTGCCGGCGGCAATGTTTATTTTGATGTTTTTAAAGATAAAAACTATGGCAAACTTTCAGGGCAAAAGATTGACGAAATGAAGGATTCTGATGATGGTGAATTTGAAAAAAGAAATAAAATTGATTTTGCTCTCTGGAAGAAAGCAAAACCAGGTGAGCCCAGTTGGGATAGTCCATGGGGCAGGGGAAGACCAGGCTGGCATATTGAATGTTCCGCAATGGCTTACAAGTATCTGGGTTTTGGTTTTGATATCCATGGCGGAGGTATTGACCTTATTTTTCCTCATCATGAAAATGAAATTGCTCAAAGTGAGGCTGCATTTCCGGAGAAAGGGAATTTTGTTAAATACTGGATGCATAATGGCATGATTGAAGTCAGAGAAAGAAAAATGTCAAAGTCTGACGGACTTCAGGATGACTGGATTTTAAAAAATCTTCTTAAAAAGTTTTCCGCAAATGTAATAAAATTTTATATACTTTCCACTCACTACAGAAGTCCTCTTGAATTCAGCGGTGAAAAACTTGAAGAGTCTCAAAAAGCATTTGAAAAAATAACAAATACAGTACGAAATATCCAGTTTATAATAAATAAAAAAGATGCAGAAGAACGGGAAAGCAGAATAAATAACAATCTTAAATCAGCAGAAGATAAAAGAAAGCTTAAATATCTTCTTAAATCAATTAAGGCTGATTTCATATCTGTCATGGATGATGATTTTAACAGTGCGGGGGCAATAGGGATTCTTTTTGAAGCTATAAAGACTGTTAACGGAATAATCCAGGCTGCTGATTTTATTTATGACAAAGAATTTATTCATGATTTGAACAATTTTTATAATGAGATCACAGGTTTATATAAAATTTTTGGAATTGATCCTGCAGGTGCGGTAAAAAAAGACCTTATCGAACATGCTGCTGAAACAGGAAGCATTGAAGCATCACAAATTGATAAACTGATTCAGGAAAGAAATGAAGCAAGAAGTATAAAAGATTTTAAAAAATCTGATGAAATCAGAAGCAGACTTCTTAAAGCAGGAATAATACTGGAAGACAGAAAGGACGGTACAATCTGGAAAATTCAAAAGTAATTTTTAATATTGCAAAAAAAAGGTAATGGATTTAATCAATTTAAAATCAAACCTCGAATTAATATGCGGAATCAATCCTGTTTATTCGCTTTTAAAAACAAATGCCGGCAAAAGAAAAATATATGAAATTTATTTGTCCGGCTCAAAAGGATCAAACCCTCAGGTTAAGAAAATTTTTCACCTTGCTAAAGAAAAAAGAATTAAGTTTAATATTCTTGAAGACAAAAATTTTGAAAGACTGATAATCAATCCGGAATTAAAAGCACAGGGGATATGCGCAAAAGTGACTAATTATACTTATCATGATCTGGATATTTTTCTGACAAGCCAGGAAAATAAGAACTGCAGACTGTTAATACTTGACAATATAACTGACGCAGGAAATTTTGGTGCGATAATACGCAGTGCATTTGCTTTTGAATTTGACGGTATAATCATCCCAAAACACAGAAGTATTGAAGTTAATAAGGATACAAGCAGAATTTCAGCAGGCACTCTGGAGGAAATGAAAATTTTTCAGGTTTCAAATCTGGTGCAGACTATAAAAAAATTAAAGGAAAACAAATTCTGGATTTACGGTACAGATGTTGAGAATAAGGAAAATGTTAAACAGGTAAGTGAGCTTGATTTTATTTTCCCCATGGCTTTAATTCTTGGCAGTGAGCATAAGGGAATTTCGCGGCTTTCAAGAGAAAATTCAGATATTCTGTTAAGAATAGATATAAATAAAGAGCTTGATTCAATCAATGTTTCAGTTGCGGCCGGAATAATTTTATATGAGATATACATGCAAATTAAGGAAAATGAAAAACACTAAAAAAGGATGAAAATTCATATATGAAAGGAAGCATTTCCAATTTTGTGATAGATAAAAAAGTAAGGCTGCAAGAATCGGCGACTGAGTGTTTTGAAAACACGCAAACTTTGCCCCAGCGAGTCAAAGTTTGCTCGGATTTCAGGCTTCGCTCTCCTCTCCAAGAGAGGAACCCTGCCCGCTTTGCCTTCATACGGTTTTCTAAACACTCAGCTGTCGATCCAATAGTTTGTTTTCAATCTCGAAAAAGGAAATACTAACTATATGAAAAGTCTTATAGTTATTGACGGATATAACTTTATATTTAAATATTACAGCAGAAAATCAGTGAGCAGTGATAAACTTGAGCAGTTAAGGCACAAATTAATAAATGATCTTGCAGAATATAAGCATGCCGGAGACTGCGATATCGTTATTGTTTTTGACTCCCAAAAATCTTCAGAAAAGGAAAGACACTCAATAAAAACGAAAGGCGTGGAAGTAATTTTTTCTGGTAAAGCAAAAACCGCTGACAGTATAATTGAGGAAATTGCCCACCTTAAAGAGGGTTATGATAAAAAATTCATAGTTACTTCTGATAACATTCAGCAGACGGTAATATTTAAGGAAAATATTTACAGAAAGTCAGTCAGGGAATTCTGCATGGAATTAAATCAGCAAAAAAGAGAAACAAGGCACAAATTAAGTCAAATTAATAAATCTCAAAATTCCTCTTTTTCAAGTTTTGAAAGAAAACTTGACCGTAAATCAAAAGAAGAGCTTTCCAGATTAAAGGATAAATTAATTACTAAAAAACATATTAAAAATTGAAAAACAAGACTTCGATATTTATAATTTTTATTATATTTTTTATATCAGTATTATTTTTTCAAACTTCCTGCGGCCTTTTTTATCCTGAAAATACAGAGATTTTAAGTAAAAATGATAATACGGGTGATTCTTCAGTCTTAACAAATGATTATAAAAACCTACCCGATTCTTCAAAAATATTAAATTCAGATTCAATTGATGATAATGCAGAAAATGCACCGGATATTTCCGGTATTTATGAAAATAGTAATTTTGATGATGATAGTTATAAGGTAGTTAAAGTAATTGACGGTGATACAATTGATCTGAAAAATGGCAAAAGATTAAGACTGATAGGGATAAATACCCCTGAAACAGGAATGTATTTTTATGAGGAAGCCAGAGAATTTATGGAAATTCTTGTCCTTAATAAACAGGTAAAACTTGAAAAAGATGTAACAGACAGAGATCAGTATGGAAGATTTTTAAGATATGTGTATTGTCCGCAGTATTTTGTAAATCTTGAAATGATAAGATGCGGATTTGCAAATGCCTATACCTATCCGCCTGATGTGAAGCACACTGACAAGTTTCTTAAAGCTGAAAGATATGCAAGAGAAAACGAAGCTGGATTATGGCAGAAATCTCCTGATGAATTTATTGAAATTAAACTTAATTATGATGCTGAAGGCAGTGATAGCAAAAATTTAAATGGGGAATGGTTCAGTATTAAAAATACCGGTGGAAAAGTATTAAATATGGATGGCTGGACTGTAAAAGATGCAGGTACAAATATTTATAAATTCACTGTCTTTAGCCTTGGACCACAAAAAACGGTTTTCATATACTCCGGTTCCGGAAATAACTCCGGTGAAAAGTTATACTGGAATTGTCAACAGCCAGTCTGGAATAATGAACACGATACCTTATATTTAAGGGATAAATATGGCTTGCTTGTCTCTATTTATAATTATTAATTGCAGGTTATTTATTATCTCACAATCAAAATTAAAACATATTATTTGAAAGATTTTAGAAGTATTTAATTTATTTTATTTGCTATTTTTATATTGTTATTCATATTTATTAAGATTAAACTTGAAAAGAAAAAATTCATTTTAAAAATTCAGGATTAAAAAAATATCTTTTTTTGACATTTATTTTAAAATATCTGTAAAATATTTTTTAGCAGTATTCTTAATGATTAGATTACATAATAGTTTGTTATTTAAGGAGAACATGGAAGCAAGAAGAACAGGTATTGATATTATAAAGGAAATACCATGGGGTACACATTTTTGTCAGCTTTATAATACAAAGGATGACCTTATTGAAATCCTTGTTCCTTACTTTAAAGCAGGACTTGAAAGTAATGAATACTGTATTTGGGTAACTTCAGAGTCTCTGCCTGAAACAAAAGCCATGCACGCTTTAGCCGGATCAATGCCTGATTTGGATGGTTATCTTAAGAAGAAGCAACTGGAAATATTTAATTACTCTGAATTATATACAAAGGGTGGAAGTTTTAAAGCCGGAAGGGTCCTTGATTTCTGGATCAGAAAATTGGACAAGGCTCTTGAAAACGGATTTGAAGGTATTAGAGTAACCGGTGATACCATCTGGCTTCAGAAAAACGGCTGGAAGGATTTTACAGATTACGAAGAAGAGATCAATAAGATTATCAGTAATTACAAAATGATAGTTGCCTGTACTTATTTCCTGGGCAGGTATGGTGCAGATGAAATTATAGACATAATAAAGAATCATGAATTTGCACTGATAAAACGTGAAAATAAATGGATGGCAATAGAAAATTCAGCTCAAAGCAAACTCAAACAGGAATTAATTAATGAAAGAAATAAGGTTTTAGATGTCTTAAATTCCAATAGACAAACGACAGATTACCTTGAAAAATTATTTAACTATGCAAATGCACCCATAATAGTATGGGACCCGTCTTTTAAAATAACACGTTTTAATCATGCTTTTGAACACCTTACAGGCTATAATGTAAATGAAGTGATTGACAGGGAACTTGATGTCTTGTTTCCGGAATCAGGCAGGGAGGAATCGTTAAATAAAATCAGACGGACTCTTGAAGGTGAACACTGGGATTCAGTGGAAATACCTATTATGTGTAAAAATGGAAATATAAAGGTTGTACTCTGGAATTCTGCCAACATTTACGGTGAAGATGAGAAAACCATAGTTGCAACAATTGCCCAGGGGCAGGATATAACAGAGAGAAGGGATGCGGAACTGGAATTAAAGGCATTAAATGAAAATTTAAAGAATCATTCCAGACAGCTTGAAACAGCCAACAAAGACCTTGAAGCTTTTTCATATTCTCTATCTCATGACGTAAGAAAATATATAAGAACAATAGACGGATACAGTTCAATTATAGCTGAAGAATTTCCTGAAATTAAAAATAGCAAAAATGGTGAATATATAGAAAAGATTAAAGGCGCAGTAAAAAGTATTTCAAAGCTTATTGACAGCATGCTTGGATTATATAGAATCTCAAACCTGAAGCATAATTATGAGGAAGTAAACCTCTCAGATGTAATAAATGAAATAATTGATAAAAAAGATGAAGAATATAAAGAGTACAGGATAAACTATAAAGTTGAATCTAATATGTTACTTTATTCTAATAGTGAATTTCTAAAAATACTGTTTGAAAATTTAATAGACAATTCATGCAAATCCTTAAAAGATAATATAAATGCTAAACTGGAGATAGGGAAAATATCTTCAGATAACAGCCCAACTTATTTTGTAAGCGATAATGGTACTGGAATTGATAGTATTTATCATGAAAAAATATTTCAGCCATTTGTAAGTTATAACACTGGGAAAGGGTATAACAGTACAGGAATAGGACTTGCCATAGTAAAAAAAATTGTAAATATTTTAAATGGAAATATATGTCTGGAATCAGAATTAGGTAAAGGTTCTACTTTTTTTATCAGATTTTAAAATATTTCAATAAAAAATTATTATTTTAATGATGGAATGGGAGAAATAAATAATGGATAAAAAAACCATATTGTTTGTAGAGGATGATAAGGATGACCTTGCATTTTCAATGAGAGCTTTTAAGGATAACAAAGCTTTTTTTAATTATCTTATAATGGCTTATGATGGAATCCAGGCAAAAAAATATCTTATGATTGATGATGAAAAACGGCAAATGGAAATAGGTATCAAACCTGATTTAATAATACTCGATCTTAAATTGCCGTATGTCAGCGGACTTGAAATACTGGAAAAAATAAAAAAATATGAACATACAAAAAATATTCCCGTAGTTGTATATACTTCTTCCGATGATCCTAAAGATCTTATAAAATCCTATCAGATGGGGGCTAACAGCTTTGTAAAAAAACCTGAAAATTATGAAGAATTTATAAATGTACTGAAAAAAATAATTAATTACTGGCTGGAAGTCAATATGAGCCCGGAGAGCTAATCTAAAATATAGTATTCCCAAAAATAAAAATTCACTTTTTTTTAATTTTAAGGTAATATAAATACAAACCGTTTTGTATTTAATTTATTAAAATCGGCAAAACTGATTTTTATAATTTTAACAGGCACATAATATTAAAGTTAATTATAAAAATAATTTAGAGAAAAAAAGCTGGAAATGAAGAAAAATTTCAAAAACAAAAAATCACCGGTAACGATAAAAGATATTGCTGAACTTGCAGGAGTCTCAGTAACTACTGTTTCCCATGCTCTTTCAGGGGAAAGATATGTAAAGGAGGAAACAAAGCAAAAGATACTGAAAATAATAAATGAGAATAAATACAGACCAAATGTCATTGCAAGAAGTTTAACTAAAAAAGCAAGTAAGACAATAGGTGTCATACTTCCTGATTTAAATAATCCAATTTATACAAAAATCTTAAAAGGTGCTGAATCTGAAACAGTAAAAGATGATTACATTTTAGTTATTTCAAGTACATATTATAATGCGGCAACAGAAGCTGATCAGATTGACCGTTTAAATACCTTATTTGCAGATGGTTTCCTTTTTATAGGAGGCAGCAAAGACACAGGACATTTGGAAAAAGCAAATATAAGAAATCTTCCGGCTGTGCTGGTTTTCAGATGGGCTGCAGAAGATAAATATCCTAAGGTTTTAATAGATAACAGAAAGGCAATATCACAGGTAGTGGATTATCTTGCCGGTCTTGGTCATAAAAATATCGGATATATCGGCTGGATTGATGAAAGCACAGTTGATTCCGACAACAAGTATTCAGGATATCTTGATGGACTTAATAAGAATAATTTAATTTTAAATGAAAAAAATGTATTTTTAAAAAAAGATATTATGACAAATGAATATGATGAATCTTATAATATTTTAAATAATTATTTAAAATCCGGCAAAAAATTATATATGAGTGCACTTATCTGCAAGAATGATAATATTGCTCTTGGCTCTCTGGAAGCTTTTAAGGTAAATAATTTAAAAGTACCGCAGGAAATATCAATCATTGGTTTTGGCAATACCGATCATTCTCAATATTCAAGTCCAAGACTTTCTACTGTTTCAGTTCCACTGGAACAGATGGGAAGCGCAGGTGCAAGATTGCTTCTTAATGCTATATCAGGCAAAAAGATTAAAAAGGAAACCATTTACTTTGATACTTCCATTCTTAATAGAGAGACTTTAATCAGTTTAAAAAATGATACATAAACTTCGGGAATAACAGTAAACTTTAAAAAAAATTTGATTTGAAAGAGAAATTTAACTAAAGCAGATTAAAATCATAAAAAGTTAATGACAGCCTGATGAGTTTTTGGCAAAAAACGACCTTCGTGGTCGTTTTTTTGTTTTTGGTAAAGACGGCGGGATTCGAACCAGCACGAGTCTTGGCTGAAAAAAATCTGGAAAAAAAATCTGGAAAAAATATTTGAAAATTAAAATTATATATGTTAATGTATCCAATTAATGCAAACCGTTTTGTAAAAACGGTTTGCAATATTAAAACAAAATTAGTTTTAAAATGGAAAACAGAAAAAATATAAAGAATTTTTAAGTTCAACATATTAGAAATTATTACAAGAGGGAGATAAGGAGACGATATGAAGAGAAATAAAATAATATTATATTTATGTATTATTGTATCGGCAGTGTTAGCTGTTTTTCTTTCAGTCAGTTGTACAGGTTATGGACAGACTTCAGGAACTACAACTTCAACAGAAGTTACTGAAACAACAGGCGCTGCTGTAAAGAATGAAGTATTAATTCAGGGAAATGCCTTTGTGCCTGATACATTAAATGCTAAGGTCGGAGATACCGTAACATGGATTAATAAAGACAGTTATGATCATACAGCAACAAGCAGCACTGGAGAATTTGACAGCGGAAATATGCCTTCAGGAGGAAAATACAGTTTTACTTTCAGTAAGGAAGGCACATTTGAATATATCTGCAGCATACATACTTTTATGAAAGGTAAAATTGTAGTAACTAAATAAAATATTAAAGCCGTATAAAAAGATGTAGCGTAACAAGATAATTAATTTTTACAAATTTTAAAACTTTCTTATTAGATGAAAGTGAGAAAAGTAATGAAAACAGGAAAAATAAAAATTAAAATAATTACCAGTATGGCAGTTATTTTAACAGTATCGTTATTTTTATCAGTTTCCTGCATAAGTTTCAAAGGCATTCCTGCTGAAGTCAGAAAATATTCCAGTGATTGGCCTGCTGCAAATCAGAATTTCTCAAATACAAGAGCAGCAGTAAATTCAAAAATAAATACATCAAATATTTCAAATCTGGGGTTAGCATGGTCTTTTCCAATAAAGGGTATCAGTGAATGGGGTGCGGCAACTACAAATCCACTTATATTGGGGAATACCATTTATTTCGAGGATTTGAAAAGCAATGTATATGCCGTTGATTTGAAAACTGGCAAACAAATCTGGATGAAGGAATACAATATGGATATTGCAGGACCGGCAGGTGTTTCAATCGGATATGGAAAAATTTTTGCGATTAAGGGACATTACGAAGTAGCAGCGCTCGATATGAAGGGAAATGAAATCTGGTCAGTAAATCTTTCAAATAATGAAAACATTGGAATAGATATACAGACCTTGACTTACGGAAATAAAGTATTTGTTTCAACAGTTCCAGGTGTTTCAAATGAAAATTTTTATAAAGGCGGTTCAACAGGAATAATTTATACGCTTGATGAAAAAACCGGAAAAACATTATGGAGTTTTGATACTGTAGATTCAAAAGATATATGGGGAAATCCGGCAGTAAACAGCGGAGGGGGAGCATGGTATCCGCCTGCTATTGATCCTGATTCGGAAGTTATGTACTGGGGAATTGGAAATCCTGCACCATGGCCCGGAACCAGTGAATTTCCGAACGGATCAAGCAGGCAAGGACTAAATCTGTATACAAACAGTGTTGTAGCTTTAAATATTAATGATGGAAAGCTGCTGTGGTATAATCAGGTTCTTCCTCATGACTTATTTGATTACGATCTCCAGACATCACCTATTCTTGCAACAGTAACTGTTAATGAAACAAAGCAGGATATAATATTAAGTGCAGGAAAGATGGGGAAAGTTTATGCTTTTGACAGAAAAACAGGCAAAACCATCTGGGAAACCAGGGTAGGCGATCACTTAAATGATGACTTAAAAGAACTTCCTGAGGGTGTTACCAAGGTATCGCCAGGACCTCTTGGCGGAGTTGAAACATGCATGGCTTATGCTGATGGAGTGGTATATGTGCCTGTAGTTAACATGGTTGTTGAATATACTCCTTCGGAATTTGTTGCAAAATCTTTCAACTTTGCAGATGCAAAAGGTGAACTTGTTGCAATAAACGCTGCAGACGGCAAAATATTATGGGATGTTAAGCTTGATTCCTTAAATGTTGGAGCAGCAACGGTAGTAAATGATCTTGTATTTACTTCAACTTTTAATGGTAAAATTTATGCATTCAATGCAAAAACAGGAGAAAAAGTATGGGAGTATCAGGCTCCTGGTGGTATCAATGGCTGGCCTGCTGTAAAAGATGATATGATAATCTTTCCAGTTGGAATGGGAAAAACACCGGTACTTCTTGCTTTTAAAATTGGTGCTGCTGCTGAAAAATCTGTAGAAACAACAGTTCCGTCAGCAGGATCAGGGAAGGGTTTCAAACAGTAAAAAATTTATCCTTTTTTCATACCATGGTGTTTATCTTTTCTATGAAATCTGATATTTTTAATACTTTTTAGATGCTCCTTTTCAATGTCTTTTCTCGTAAATTGAGAAGGAGCATCCTTTGGATTTGCTCCACAAAACGGACATAACCCTTCAATTTTTTTTATTAATCTTCCGCATGCAGGACAATGCAGTTTATCCCTTTCTTGCATCATTTAAATCTTCCTTTTTAAGTTTTACTATAAATAAAATTACATTAATTATCATTTTATATTTAATTGATATTTATACAATCTGTGTTTTAAAAGAATGTTTTTTAAAAAATGTTTTATTTTTAAAAAAAATTAAAATATTATATATACAAAACGGTTTGTATGCTTTATAATTAAATAATTAACTGATTAGCAAATCAATTTAAGAAATAATTATTTAAAAATTAAATTAATAAGAAAATAAAAATCTGTAATTTATACATTTTAAAGATATAAAAAATAATATAAAAATCAGTAAAAAATAAAAGAGGTTGATATGCTGAAATCTTCCATAAAATTATTTAAAATATTTGGAATTGAAATAAGGCTTGATTATAGCTGGTTTATCATCTTTGCATTGTTAATTTATTATTTTGGTTTTGGATATTTTCCTTCTGTTTTACCAGGTTTAAATAAAGGATTTATTGCAATAATTACAGTACTGACAGTTATACTTTTTTTCTTTTCCATCCTGTTTCATGAAGTAAGTCACTCAGTAGTTGCAAAAAGAAAAGGTATACCGGTATCAAGAATTTCCCTCTTTATATTTGGCGGAATGTCGGAGATAGAAAAAGAACCGGATAAACCCATGACCGAACTTCTGATGTCAATCGCTGGTCCGGTTGCAAGTTTTATCCTTTCAGCAGTATTTGGTATTATCTGGTATTATACAAGAAAAATTTCACCTGTTAATTTACCTGCAGGTTATCTCGCACTTATTAATCTGATACTTGGAATTTTTAATCTTCTGCCTGGTTATCCTTTAGATGGAGGAAGGATACTGAGGTCAATATTATGGAAAGCTTATAATGATCTTAAAAAAGCAACTTTTATTGCATCTACTGCAGGCAGAGTAATAGGTTTTATAATGATAGCAGCAGGTATTTATCTTATCTTTACAAACAATTTTTTAAATGGGATATGGCTTGCCTTTATAGGATGGTTTCTGCAGTCATCAGCATATGTAAGCTACAGGCAGTTGATTTTTGATACTTCAATAAAAGGTTTTAAAGTTAAGGATATGATGAATGAAAATATTGTAACTGTCAGCGGAGAAGTAACACTTGAAAAGCTTGTCGATGATTATTTCATGAAATACAGATACGGAAGATTTCCCATTGTAGAAAATTCAGTTAATAAAGAATTGATTGGCCTGGTTTCAATACATGACGTCAAAACCATTCCAAGAGGAGAATGGGAATCAACAAAATCAAAGGATATTGTTAAACCGGTTGCAGATAATGAAATCATAGATGCTGATGCTGAAGCAAGTGATGCCTTAAAGAAAATGATTAAATATAATCTAAGCCATCTTGTTATTTTAACAGGTAAAAAAATAAGAGGACTGATAACTAAAAGCGACATCATGCAGTTTATCCAGTTGTATTCAGAAACTCATTAGTAAACAGGTTATTTTGCATTAATTATCAAGTTTAAAGGATTTTTAAAAAAAATGTTTACAGACAGGACAGATGCAGGAAAAATACTTGCAAGAGCATTAATAAATTATAAAAATAAGGATGTTCTTGTACTTGCAATACCAAGAGGAGGAGTAGAAGTAGCATATGAAGTTGCAAAATTTTTAAATACAGACCTTGATCTAATAGTTTCAAGGAAATTGCCCCTTCCATATAACAGGGAAGCAGGATTTGGAGCAATAGCAGAAGATGGCAGCACTTTTATCTTTAAAGATGCATATAACTGGCTGGATGAAAATGAAATCGAAAGAATAAAAAAAGAGCAAAAAGATGAAATTAAAAGAAGAATAAAAATATTAAGGGAAGGAAGACCTCTTTCAGAAATAAAGGACAGAATAGTAATATTGATTGACGATGGACTTGCAATGGGCTCAACCATGAGAGCTGCTATTAATTTATGTAAAGAAAAAAAGGCAAAAAAAATAATTGTAGCGGTTCCTGTTGCAGGGACGGATGTTGCCGGAGAAATCAGAGAAATCGTGGATGAATTAGTAGTGCTGGAAATGCCTGCATTTTTTCAGGCAGTAGCACAGGTATATGTGAACTGGCATGATGCAACTGATTCAGAAGTAATAGAGATACTTAAAAAATTTAAAAAAGAATCAAAAAATCAAAGTTGAAGAGAAATAGTAAATAATAATTGCAGGGATTGTAATTTTTTATCTTTCCCTGCAAATTATTATTTATCTTCTTAAGGTGTATTTTAAATGTTTATTTTTTAATATTTAGTTAATCTGTTTAAAAACTATAATGCAGAATTTTAAATACTTTAAATAAAAAACAAAAAGGAAAAGCATATTTCTTATATTGCCGGAGAAAGGAAGTTAAAAATGATTGAGTTTAAGGAATTATTTAAAAGCGATGACTGGAAAAAAGAAAAACACATCCCCGTAATTGAAGCTCCTGAAACATTAAAAAAAGGCGAGGTAAGTCAAATCAGGATCCGGATAGGGAAATCTATTCCGCATCCAAACACTACTGCTCATCATATAAGATGGGTTGCAGTGTTTTTCATGCCGGAAAATGAAAAATTTCCTTATCAGATTGCGAGAACAGAGTTCACATCACATGGTGAATCAGTTGAAGGAGCTGACACCAGCACTATTTATACTGAACCCGATATAACAGTTAATTTCAAAGCCGAAAAATCAGGAACAATATTTGCATCATCTTACTGTAATATTCATGGTTTATGGGAAAGTTCACAAAATATAAAATGCAAATAAAAAATGCATAATATTTCGGAGGTATTAATTGGATAAATGGGAATGTCTTGTATGCGGATATATTTATGATCCTGCAAAGGGAGATCCTGAAAACGGGATAAAACCAGGAACTAAATTTGAAAACCTGCCGGAAGATTGGGTATGCCCGAATTGCGGAGCACCAAAAGATCAATTTGAAAAATTAAAAGGTTAAAGAATTAAAAAATTTTAATGAATTTTTGTGATTTTTTCCTTCATGAATTTTGCTGTATCTTCAGGTGTAGCAACACATATATCTATTCCTGTTGCTATTTCAAATCCTGCTTTTATTGAAAGTTTTGGAACAAGTTCGAAATGCCAGTGATAATGATGATCTGTTTTTGTATGTAAGGGACCGGTATGAATGTAATAGTTAAATGACGGATTGCCCAGGTCGTTATAAAAGAAATCAACTATAATTTTTAAGCACTGGGCAAAAGCAGGAATGATATCTTCTTTGATGTTTTCAAAATTAGGATGATGACTTTTTGGTATAATCCATGTTTCAAATGGATTTCTTGAAGCAAATGGCTGCATTATGACAAAATATTGATTTTCAAATATTATCCTTAAATTTTCCTTTAATTCAAAGGATAAAATATCACAAACTGCGCATCTTTTATATTTCCTGTAATATTTTAAAGTTCCGCGAAGTTCTTTTTCAAGGACGGGAGAGTTGAAAGGCAGTGCAAAAATTTGTGAATGAGAATGTTCAATTGAAGCTCCGGCATCCCTGCCCTGGTTTAACATTATAATTACACTTTCAATTCTTGAATCTTTTTTTATTTCCTTAAGCCGTCTGATATATACATCTGCAATAAGACTTAACTGGTACTCACTTAACTGGCTTAAATTTAAAATATGCTCTGATGAATTAATAATGACCTCATGCAAACCAAATCCATCCATAACGTTGTATATTCCATGCAGTACTGAGCCCGGAGCAGCAAAAGGCTTTAAGGCAGGAAACTTGTTTGGTACAACTCTTATCTGCCAGTCAGGATTGGTGTAATTGATAATTGCCCCATTTTTATCCATTCTTAATATTTCCGGTGGAGTCATACTTTCATTGCCTTTATCAAAAGGGCAAATCATTCCCGAGGGTTTTTCAATTTTTACCTTTTCTTCTATAAACATCTCGGGTCTTTTTGCTCTTTCTGTAGCAATTATGACCCACTCATCAAGTATTATATCTCTTCTAAATTCAGGCATAAAATTTTCCTGCAGTTATTTAATTATTAATGTTGTTTTCCAAAAATAAGCTCTTTCACTTTGGCTTTAAATTCACTTAAATCAGATGATTTTACCAGATATTCATCAGCAGCCCATGTAGAAAAATTTTGCGTAAACTCACCATATGCTGAATAAATTATTATGGGAATAATTTTATCTTCCCTCCTTATTTTATCAAGAAGTTCAATTCCATTCATATTCGGCATTTTTAAATCAATGGTAATTAAATCCGGCTGTTCTTTTTTAAATAATTCATAACCTTCAACTCCATCTGCAGCAGTTATAACTTCATAACCTTCATCTATAAGTTCTTCCTTATATAAATTTCTTATTGTTGTTTCATCTTCAACTACAAGTACTTTCTTCATAAATTAAAACCTCCAAAAATTAATAATCAAAGCTAATTTAATAATATATTCTATAATTAAAAGAATTAATATCAAATTTAATGAATTAAAGCATTATCATTTATTTGTATTAACGGCAATTTAATAATGAAGGTCGTACCATTTTCGAGATTACTTTCAACATTTATTTTACCGGAATGTTCTTCGATAATTTTTTTTGTTATGGTAAGTCCAAGCCCTGTTCCATGAGTTTTCGTTGTGTAAAAAGGAAGAAAAATATTATAAAGATCATTTTTATTCTGAATCGCAGCCTGATTATTAATCTTTATCTCAATCCAGTCCTGTTCGAATTCCCTTATAATTTTTGAATCAATACGAACAGTTTGCTTAGCAGTACTTGCTTCAATGGCATTGTTTAATAAATTAATAAAAGCTTGTTTTAAATTATCATAGGAACCATTAAGATTTAAATTATTATTATTTAAGAAATCTTTTACTGACGATAAATCAATATTAATATTATTTTGTTCCGCAGACGCTTCAGCAAGCTCAAGACATTCCTTTAAAACTGAGCATAAATTTATGATCTTAAACTCAACTTTTTTATCGGAAGCATAATCCAGAATATCATTTAAAATACTTTCCAGTCTTTTAATTTCATTTAAAATTACATCAACATCATCAATATTAAATTCTTTTTCTTCCTCATATTTTCTTTTTATTCTGTTTGCATAACCTCCAATTGAGATCAGAGGATTACGAATTTCATGAGCAACTGTTGCAGAAATTTTTCCAAGTTCTGAAAATCTATTTGTTTCCTGCAGGAATTTTTCAAGATTTGCAGTTTTTGTGACATCTTCAATAATACCTATTACACCATCTATATTGTTTTTTGAATCCTTTAATACTACAAGAAGAAGGTCAAAGATAGATTCGCTTATAACATTATTCATACCCATCTTCACCTTGTAAAAACCTTCAAATTTTTTTTCAGTCATTACATTTTCTATTTCTTCAACAAGATTAAAATCATTTACCTTTATATTCATATTTCTTATATTTTTTCCAATAAGATTCTTTTTAGATAAATTCATAATATCTGAAAAATTTTTATTGCAGGCAGTAATAATAAAATCATTATTGACAACAAACATGCTTAAGGGGACACTCTCGATTATATTTTCATTATATTCCTTAAGTAATTTTATTCGATAATTTACCTTGCCAAGATTATTCAGGCTTTGTTTTAGCTCTGTATAAATAATTGTATTTCTTATTGAGGAAGCTGCAAACTGACCAAGCATCATTAAAAAAGTAATATCCTCCTGTGTTATTTCCCTGCTGTTATATTTATTGTCAACAATTAATATTCCTACTTTTTTTGTTCTGCTGATAAGAGGAATTAAGCAGAATTTTGGATAATTAATAAGTTCAAGAAGCTCATTTTCTATAAAAGAAACATCAGAAAAATTATTAATATCCAGAGAAGAATAATCCGATGATAAATTAACATTTACAGGATTTCCATCAATGAGACATTTTTCAATAATTTTTCCATGTCTGACCGGTATTATTAAATTTTTTAACTTTTTATTTAAAATTGAGTCTTCCTCACCTATCAGTTTATCTGTTGTAATAAATTCTTCCAGAGAATAATTTTTTTGCTGTATCTCTGCCCATATTTTCCAGGCTTCCTGAGCTGTTTCAGTACCAATAGCCAGCTTTCCTTTAAGATTATGTAATTTTTTATCTGCTAAAAATAAAAATGCTCTGTTAAATCCAAAACCATCCCCAAAAGTGACCCCTTTTAACATAATTCTTAATATTTTATCAAGCTCGTTGGTTGATGCTACAATTTTAGATATAATATTTAAGATATTGTATCTTCTCAGAATATCTTCATGTTTTTTAATAATTTCCTCTTCTGTCATCTTTAAAATAATTTATGTTTTTATAATCTTAATTAAGTTTTAAATATTAAATCAAACTTACAAAAAGTTCTCTGTATTTTTTTGCTGAAGAGTCCCATGAATAATTACATATCATGCCATTCTTCATTATTTTTTCCCATAGCTTCTTATTATAATAGAAACCAAGAGCTCTGTTAACAGCCTTGATCAATTCCTTAAATTCATAGTTTGAAAATTTAAAACCCTGCCCGCCATTTTTAATATCAGCCTCTGAATCAATATTAATAATCGTATCCTTAAGTCCTCCTGTATCTCTGACAACAGGTATTGTTCCATATTTTAAACTGATGAGCTGACCAAGTCCGCAGGGTTCATAATAAGAAGGCATAAGGAAAATATCGGCTCCCGAATAAATTTCCCTGGCAAGTTTTTCAGAAAAACCTGTATCAAGATAAAATTGTTTCGAATATTTTTTATTTAATTCTTTAAGTACTGTTAAATATTTTTCATCACCTGTGCCTAAAATTATAATATAAAGATCTTCAAGCATTAAAGAATCAAATGCCTTGATTAAAAGATCGATTCCTTTTTGATTGGATAATCTTGAAACCATTCCAAAAACAGGTTTTGTGATATCATTTGCGTTAAAAAGATCCTTTACCAGAAATTTTTTGCATTTTTGCTTCCCTGAAAAGTTATTGGAATTATAATTATTTCTGATTAATTTATCCATCTCAGGATTCCAGATGTTATAATCAATTCCATTAATTATACCGGAAAGATCTTTTTGCCTTGTTCTAAGTATTCCGTCGAGGCCATAGCCAAACTCTGATGTCAGAATCTCTTTGGAATATGTAGGACTTACAGTTGTTATTTTTTCAGAATAAACAATTCCACCTTTCATATAATTGATTTTCCCATAAAATTCAAGACCTTCGATGTTGAAGTATTTTTTGTCAATTTCCAGTAAGTCAAGTGTTTTTTTATCATAAATTCCCTGATAGGCAAGATTATGTATTGTGAAAATTGTATGAGAATTATCAAAAAAACTGTCTGTTTTTTTTGTTTTAATTTCATTTATTAAAACAGATATCATTGCAACATGATAATCATGCAGATGAATAATATCAGCTTTATATTTTATAATTTTTAATAGTTTTAGTATGGCTTTGGAAAAAAAACCGAATCTTATATTGTTATCATCATAATCTCCCTCCGGAGTGCCATATAAATATTCTCTATTAAAGAATTTTTCATTTTTTACAAAATAAAAATCTATACCATTATAATTGGTTTTAAAGATATCAAAATATTCCTTATAATTCTTATTCATAATTACTGCAATATTTTGAGCAATTTTTTCAAAATTATAATTTTTTGAAAAAGTGAAGTTATATCCGGGCAGTATTACAATGATTTCCATGTCAAATTTTTTAAGCGAAAAGGGCAGAGCCCCGACTACATCTGCCAATCCGCCTGTTTTTGCAAATGGCACACCTTCTGTAGAACAAATCACTGTTTTTAGCATTAAGTTTTTCCTGTTCTTATTTAGATATTGTTTAAATAATATAATAAATATTTCCTGTAAAATAAAAATAAAAAATATTGTTGATTAAACTTATCGCATATTTAATATATATTATATTAAATGCCAAATTGCAAAATATTTGATCAGAAGGGTTATTAATTTCATATTTTTTAAAGGCGTATGAATATTTCAGAAAAAAATAAAGAATTAAGGCAGTTTTCAGAATATGATATTTATCTTTTTAAAAATGGCAGCCATTTTAAATTATACAATAAACTCGGCGCTCATTTTAAAAAGATAAATGACATAAAGGGGGTTTATTTTGCAGTTTGGGCTCCAAATGCCAATAATGTAAGTGTTACAGGGGATTTTAACAATTGGGATGAAAGTATGAATCCTCTTGTAAATAGAAAAGATGAATCAGGCATATGGGAAACTTTTGTACCCGATATTGAAAACGGATCGCTTTATAAATTTAAGATTAAACCCAGGTTCAAGCTGAATTATTTTGATAAGAGCGATCCATTTGCCTTTTACTGCGAGATACCGCCAAAAACAGCATCAATATTATGGGATCTTGATTATGAATGGAAAGATATAAAGTGGATGGATAAAAGGCATGAAGCAAACAGCTTAAGTTCACCGTTTTCAATATATGAACTTCATATGGGTTCATGGAAGAGAAATTCCGGTGATAATTTTTTAAATTACAGGGAATTTGCTTTTGAAATTGCGCGTTATGTTAAAAAAACAGGATTTACTCATGTTGAACTGCTGCCTGTAATGGAACATCCGTTTTATGGCTCATGGGGTTATCAGACAACCGGGTATTTTGCACCTACTTCAAGATATGGAAACCCGCAGGATTTTATGTTTTTCATTGATTTTCTTCACCAGAATGATATTGGTGTAATACTTGACTGGGTGCCGTCCCATTTCCCAAATGATGCACATGGATTATCTTTATTTGACGGGACTCATCTTTACGAGCATGCTGATAAAAGACTTGGATATCATCCTGATTGGAAAAGTCTGATTTTTAATTACGGACGATATGAAGTAAAGGAATTTCTTATAAACAGTGCGCTGTTCTGGCTGGATAAGTACCATGTTGATGGCATAAGAATTGATGCAGTAGCTTCAATGCTTTATCTTGATTATTCAAGAAAGGAAGGCCAGTGGATTCCCAATATATACGGCGGCAGGGAAAATCTTGAAGCTATTGATTTTTTAAAAAAATTAAATGAGGTTATTTACAGAGAATTTCCTGATGTACAAACATTTGCAGAAGAATCAACTGCCTGGCCAATGGTTACAAAGCCAACATATACAGGAGGATTAGGTTTTGGAATGAAGTGGAACATGGGCTGGATGCATGATACTTTAAATTATTTTTCAAAAGACCCATTATATAGAAAGTATCATCAAAATGATCTGACTTTTACAATGTGGTATGCTTTTGATGAAAATTCTCTGCTGCCTCTTTCACATGATGAAGTGGTATATGGCAAAAAATCATTACTTGAAAAAATGCCTGGAGACCGTTGGCAGAAATTTGCAAATCTAAGGCTTTTATTTAGCTATATGTTTGCACATCCCGGTAAAAAATTGTTATTTATGGGAGATGAATTTGCACAAATAAATGAATGGAATCACAATTTAAGCATTGATTGGCATTTAATGGATGAAAATATGCATAAATCTGTATATTTACTGGTAAAAGATTTGAATTATCTGTACACCCATAATCATTCATTATTTGCAACTGATTTTAAACCTGAAGGTTTTGCATGGATTGATTATAATGATAATAAAAACAGCGTATTATCTTTTTTAAGAATTGCAGATGATTTTAACTGTGATAATAAAACTTCAAAAGGCAGTATAACTTATTTTCTTGCATGTTTTAATTTTACTCCGGTACCACGATATAATTATAGGATTGGTGTGCCTGTATCAGGTGAATGGAAGGAAATATTTAACAGTGATTCTGAAATTTATGGCGGCAGCGGGCATGGTAATTACGGTAAAATATGCTCTGAAAAAATAAAAAGTCATGGAAAGGATTTCTCAATATCAATTACTCTTCCACCTCTTAGCGCATTATTTTTTAAAAAATCATAAAAAATAAGGAAATAAGCTTTAAAAATATTTACAATTTTTCATGATAATTCTTTATCATCATGAAATCGGAAGAAGGATAAAATAATATGGAAAGATACATTTGTATTCACGGGCATTTTTATCAGCCCTTCAGAAAAAATCCATGGCTGGAAAGAATTGAAATTCAGGATGATGCATATCCTTATCATGACTGGAATGAAAAAATATCAGCAGAATGTTACGGCGCAAATGCTGCCGCCCGCATTTTAAATAATCAAAATGAAGTTATGGATGTGGTAAATAATTATTCAGAGATAAGCTTTAATTTCGGGCCGACCCTTTTAGAATGGATTAAGGAAAATAATTTGAATCTGTTTGATAAGATAATCAGGGCAGACAGTGAAAGTCAAAAATTATTTTCCGGACATGGCTGCGCGATTGCTCAAACATATAATCATCTGATAATGCCTCTTGCAAACAGGCAGGACAAGTATCTTCAGATATTGTGGGCAATAAAAGATTTTGAAGATAATTTTAAAAGAAAATCTGAAGGAATGTGGATTGCAGAGACTGCAGTTGATTATGAAACCCTGGAAATTCTTGCTGATTTTAAAATAAAATTTACAATTCTTTCACCTGATCAAAGCCTAAGATTTAAAAAGATTGATGCTGATATCAGCAAAAAGGAGCAGAATTGGATAAAAGTTAAAAACGGAAATATTAATACAAGGTTGCCTTATTTATGCAGATTGCCGTCAGGAAGAGAAATTGTGATATTTTTTTATGACAGGGAAATATCAATAGGTGTGGCATTTGGGGATTTGCTCAGCAACGGAGAGAATTTTGCCAACACCTTAATAAATGCACCATCTTACAATCAGCAGCAGCCTGAAATAGTTATTGTTGCTACAGACGGAGAAACATATGGCCATCATAAAAAATTTGGAGATATGGCTCTTGCTTATTGTTTGAAAGTTATAAGGAACAGCAGCAAGGCAAGGATGACTGTTTTCGCAGAATATCTGGAAAAATTTCCGCCAGTTTATGAAGTTGAAATTATTGAAAATACTTCATGGAGCTGCAGGCATTCAATTTGCAGGTGGAAGGAAGATTGCGGCTGTTCTACCGGAGATAATAATCATAAGGGCTGGAATCAGAAATGGAGAAAACCATTAAGAGAAGCAATAGATTTAATAAGAACAAAAATTGATGATATATTCGAAAGGGAAATTAATTCATACATTAAACCTGAATTCAAGGATGCTTTAAGTGTACTGGCTGATTATATAACTATTATAAATGACAGAAGCGACAAAAATGTGGAAAATTTTTTAAATAAATATTTATTAAAGATAAACATTGTGAATAACGATGATGTTAATTTTAAAAATAAATCAGTCACGGAATGCAATGATGTAAGTAAAATCTCGTTACTTAGTCTTCTTGAAATGCAAAGGCAGGCTATGCTTATGCAGTCAAGTGACGGATGGTTTTTTGATGATATTTTCAGAGTCGAACCAATTCAGATATTAAAAAGTGCATGCAGGACCATTGAACTTGCCGGAAATTTTTATAGTGAAGATCTGGAAAATATGTTTTTAAATATTTTAAAAAATGCCGAAAGCAATATTAGCAAAAATATTAATGGAGCTTCCATTTATTTAAATGAAGTTAAGGCATCAATTTATGATTTTAAAAGAATAGCTGCCCATCTGGCAGCAGATTTAATGTTTTGTAATAAAACGGGATATGACAATAAATCTGAAAAATCTACAGAGATAGTACAGTACAAGGATTATCTGATTGAACTAAATGAGTATATTTTTAAAACAAAGATATCCAGGTTGGAAAAATTTGAAAATGAAATACTGAAAATATTATCGGGAATTGCAGTCTTAATTTCAAAAATTACTTTAAGGAAAAATTATGTTCACTTCATAGCTGTATATGATAAAAATTATTCCGGAAATAAATTATCATTAAAATTTTATGTAAGGAAATTGGATTGTGATAGCTTATCCGGTTTGTTAAATTATTCAGATAAGTTTTTAAATGAATTTAATGAAATAATTGATAATAAGACATTTGATTATTTAACAACCTATATTGAGAAATTACCGGATTTTACACTTTACAGTTTAAAAGATCTGACCAGGGAAAAACAAATTGAAATAATTGAAAATATCATAGACGGTAAGTTAAATTATTGCAGTGATAATATCATTTTGACTCATAAAATAGTTGACATTCTGCAGGATTACTTAAAACCATGGATTGATTTTAAAAAATACAAGGTTTTAAAAGATAATCTGGTTAAAAATTTTTCATCTTTTATAAGCATGTTTAATTCAAACTCAGATCCGGATGAGCAAAATAAGAAATTTTGATTGAACATGGTCAAGCAATTAAATTATAATAATATTGAAGATCGAAATATAAATTAGAAGATAAATTATTAAACTGTTTATGAGAATTAAATATATAAAATGAGAATTGAAGTTGTAGCTTTTGTATTGAGCGGCGGAGCAGGACAAAGGCTTATGCCACTGACAAAAGACAGAGCTAAACCGGCTGTTCCATTTGGTGGAAGTTACAGGGTAATAGACTTCGTTCTAAGTAATCTTATACATTCAAGAGTAAGAAAAATATATGTATTAACCCAATATGAATCAAGATCACTTGAAAAACATGTTTTTGAAGGCTGGACTCCTATTTTTGGAACCGGCCGCTATAATTTCATAAGAACACTTCCGCCAAAACTGGGTAGTGAAAGCGGCTGGTATCTGGGAACAGCAGATGCTATAAATCAGAATAAAAGTTATGCATGGAATGAAAAACCTGATATTATAGATATTTTCAGTTCCGACCACATATATATAATGGATATTTCCTTGATGAATGATTATCATCTTGATAATCAGGCTGATCTTACAATCTCCGCTTTGCCTGTCAAATGCGAAGTTGCTGCAAAAAAATATGGGGTGTTGGTAATAAATAAGAAATGGCAGTTAATTGATTTTGAGGAAAAACCTGAAAAACCGACTCCTATCCCCGGGAATGAACAGTATTGTCTTGCTTCCATGGGTAATTATGCTTTTAATCTGCAGGTTTTAATTGAAGAACTTGTCATAGATGAGCATAAAAAAACAGTAAAAAATAAAAATTTAATACTTGAAGATCCTAAACATTATTCTTCTCACGATTTTGGTTTTGATGTAATACCTGCGATGTTAAAGAGAGGCAGAAATATTTATGTTTATAATTTCAATGACAATTTCATACCAGGTGCCGGTAAAAATGAAAAACCTTACTGGAGAGATATAGGCAGTATCGATGAATTTTATGAAGCAAATATGGATCTTTTGGGACAAAATCCTTCAATTAACTTATTTAATGACAGATGGGAAATTTTTACACGTGTTGCATCCATAAGATCTGCGCGTGTTAATGGTAATTCCAAATTTCATAATTCAATAATTGCAAACGGATGTGTAATCAGTAACTGCAATATTGAAAATTCAATACTATCTTATGATATTTTTGTTGAAGAAAAAACTAAAATCTGCAACTCCTTCCTGATGGGAAACAATTATATTGGCAAAAATGTTTCAATTAGAAATGCAATTATAGATACAGGTATTTATGTTCCTGATAATACAGTAATCGGCTATGAC
This sequence comes from Actinomycetota bacterium, assembly GCA_023379515.1. Next base: position 50,806 of record JAMCQQ010000201.1, on the reverse strand, counting down.
AGAAAGGATGATTTAAGGAGAGGACTTACTATTTCAAAAAAAGGAATAACCATTATTCCAAGAAAATTCAGATTTTAATTTAAAATCAGAAAAACGGAACTGCTTTTATATTTATTCTCTTCAATAATGATGTCCAAAGTTACCGCAAAGAAAATATAAAAACGTCAAATAAAATTATATTCTTATCCAGTTTAAATTTTTAATAGTTATTAAAATAGTAGTATAATATATTTCAAATAAGTTTTTAAGCTGAAAGTTAATTAAAAACTAAAATTACAGGGGGAAAATTATGTTAAAGATTTATTTATTAATCGAAGATTTTTTCGAAGATGTTGAAGCAATATATCCCTATTACCGTTTGATTGAAGAAGGCTACGATGTAAAGATTGTAGGTCCTGCCGAAAACAGGGAATACAAAGGGAAAAAAGGTTTAATTTTAAAATCAGATATTTCAGCAGCTAAAGCTGATATAAATGAGGTTGCAGCCATAGTAATTCCAGGTGGTTATGCACCTGACAGGATGGTAAGACATAAGGAAATGGTAAACCTTGTTAAGGAAGCAATAGCTGAATGTAAAATTCTTGCCGCAATTTGCCATGGACCTCTCATGTTAATTGAAGCCGATGTTATTAAAGGTAAAAAAGTAACGGGTTTTGAAAGCATCAGGACTCTTCTTAAACTTGCAGGAGCAGAAGTCATAGACAAAGCAGTAGTAGTGGATGAAAATATAATAACTTCCAGATTTCCCGATGACTTGCCCGTTTTCTGCAAATCATTGATAGAACTGCTAAGAGCATATTACAAATAAAAATCTTCAGGTCAGATGATAAAAAAGAACAAATGGAATTAAAAATAAAGTATTGCAGACATGAGCATATTAAGGTCAGACAGAAATCCGATAATAAAACCCGAAGATATAAAACCTTCAAGGCCTGATTTCAGGGTTATAGGTGTTTTTAACTGCGGGGTTACAAGATTTCATAAAGAAGTGCTTCTCCTTATGAGAGTTGCTGAAATGCCGGTAAATCCAAATCCGAAAAAAATTCTTGTGCCGGAGATGGATATTGAAGCAAAAGAATTTAATGTAATTGAATTTGATAAGAGTGATCCTTCAGTAGATTATTCAGATCCAAGAGTCTTAAAAACATCCAAAGGGAAATTTCTGACTTCTGTTTCACATTTACATGCAGCAAGAAGCAAAAACGGGATTGAATTTAATATTGATGATAAACCTGCAATGCTGCCTGAAAATGAATATGAAAAGCTTGGAATAGAAGACCCGAGGATAACCTATATTGATGACAGGTATTATGTTAACTATAATGCAATATCCGATATAACGGGTGTTAGTGTTTGTCTTGCTTCTACAAAAGATTTTAAAGAATTTACACGATATGGCGTAATTTTTATGCCGGATAACAAAGATGCTTCAATTTTCCCTGAAAAAATAAAAGATAAATATTATGCTTTAAGCCGGCCGATTTCACCTGAATTCGGTGAAAAAGATATATGGCTGTCAGATTCATCTGATATTACTGCATGGGGAAACCACAGGCTGCTGATGGAAGCCAGAGAAGGATACTGGGATAGCGCTTGGATAGGAGGAGGAGCTGCACCATTTAAAACAAAAGAAGGATGGGTGGAAATATACCATGGAGTATCAAGTGATGAAAGATACTGCCTGGGAGCTGTTTTACTTGACAAGGATGAACCATGGAAAATTATTGCAAGAAGTGAGAAACCCATAATTGAACCTGAGGCCCCTTATGAATTAAGAGGATTTTTTGGAAATGTAGTTTTTACATGCGGCGCTTTATTTGAAGAAGGTGTGGTTAAAATTTATTATGGCGCAGCAGATACTTATATTGCTTATGCAGAAATAAAGCTTGAGGAAATATATAAACAAATGAAATAAAAATCTTACAAAAGCTTTTCATTTTCAATAAAATCAGTGCTTATATTTCCTTTTTTAAAATTTTCATTTGAAAGAATTTTTAAGTGAAACGGAATTGTAGTTTTAATGCCTTCAATCTTAAACTCATTCAATGCTCTGACAGCTCTGCTTATTGCTTCATCTCTGGTGATTCCCCATGAAATGAGTTTTCCAAGAAGAGAATCATAATATGGTGGAATTGTATATCCTGAAGTTATAAATGAATCGAACCTTATACCCGGACCTCCGGGAATAAAACATCCGGTAATCTTACCCGGGCAGGGTGCAAAATCATTTTCCGGGTCTTCCGCATTAATTCTGAATTCTATTGCATGTCCGAATGCATGTCCAATTCTTATTTCCTTCTTTAGCATAAAGTCTTTCGTGAGATTTTGAATACTTTCACCGGCAGCAGTTTTTATTTGTTCCTTTATTAAATCAATTCCGGTAACCATTTCTGTTACAGGATGTTCCACCTGGATTCTTGTATTAATTTCTATAAAATAAAAATTTTCATGATCATCTAAAAGAAATTCAAAAGTCCCTACATTCCTGTAATTTATGGATTTTGCTGCCTTTATGGCAGTGTTCTCCATTAAAGCTGCAGTTCTTTCTGAAAGATTAACAGCAGGGGCTTCCTCTAAAAGCTTTTGATGCCTTCTTTGAATTGAACATTCTCTTGAACCAGGAGTAAATATATTTCCAAAATTATCACCTATTATCTGAAACTCTATATGCCTTGGTTTGTTTATGAATTTTTCAATATATAAATCATCCCTGCCAAAAGCATTTTTTGATTCAGCTTTTGCTACGGGAAACAAATTCTTTAATTCATTTTCATTATTTGCTGTTCTCATCCCGCGGCCACCCCCGCCAAAAGCTGCTTTTATTATTACAGGAAATCCTATTTTCCTGGCAAACCTTATTGCTTCTTCTGTTGTATGAACATTATTTATTGAGCCTGGAATTACAGGAATATTATTTTTCCTCATAATCTCTATTGCTTTTGACTTATTGCCTGCCAGATCAATAAGTTCAGGTCCGGGACCGATGAAAACAATATTGTTATGAATAGTTTCCTCAACAAACAAATGGTTTTCTGCCAGAAAACCATACCCCGGGTGGATGGCATCGCAATTTGTAACCAGTGCAGCAGAAATAATATTTCCAATGTTCAGGTAACTTTTTACTGGATGGGGGGGTCCGATACAGATTTTTTTATCAGCAAGCTTTACATGCATGGAATCGGCATCGGCTGTTGAAAAAACCGCAACACTTTCAACTCCCAGCTCCTTACATGCTCTTATGATTCTGACTGCTATTTCTCCTCTGTTTGCAATTAAAATTCTTTTAAACATATGAACATATTATTTTATTAAAATATTTTTATTAAAAAAGCAAAATATTTATGTAATATTTCTATTACCTGAATTTTTAACTTTTATTTAACTCTGATGGTCATAATTGTCTGATTGTATTCAACAGGCTCCTCATTTAATACCAATATTTTTTCAATAGTACCTTCATAATCCGAATTAATTTTATTCATAAGTTTCATTGCTTCAATTATGCATAAGGTATCACCTTTTTTTACACTTTTGCCTGCTGTTACAAATGGAAGCTCACCAGGACCGGGAGAAGTATAAAAAGTGCCAACTATTGGAGATTTTATATCAATAATTTTTTCTTTTTCTGAAACATATGCATCTGCATGCAGGCTGTCTTTTATTTTTCCATCATGTATAGATTTTTCAAATGACTTAATGTCTGCTTCCTTTTGAGGTAAAATAGTTTCAGTTTTTATAATACCGGTTTTACTGAGAGTAATCTTAAGACTGCCTGATTCAATCCTTATTTCTTCAAGATTGCTGTTTTCCATCAGTTCAATAATTTCCTTTATTTTTTTTATATCAAGATCACCAAAGCTGTTCATATCAGCATCCTTTGAGGCCTGTATTTTTTCCTTTCCTTTAAATAATACATTTTCTTTTGAGGTGCCAAAGATTTTTTGTGTATCTTCAGCAGTTAAAACCTGTGTTTCCTGCTTTTTTAATCCTCCCATGGGGCTTGATTTGATTTTCTTTTTCTGATCCAGGAATTTCAGGGTTCTGTCCGGGAAAAAGCAGTAACTTAAAATATCTTCCTCATTTTGAGAATATTTTCTTAAATCATTTTTGCAGTTTTCATATAAATTTTCATTTTTTAAATCTGAAATACTTTCAATATCTTCATGATTTTTGAAAATATTTAAAATATCACTGTCGATTTCCTCCGGCAGTTTGCCAAAATTTCCTTTCAGAAGTGATTGCATTTCATCGCTTATGATTTCCCATCTTTTGTCACTGATAAGTGTATTAAGAATTGCCTGACCGCCTATAATCTGACCTATTGGAGTAGATAACAGGGGACTGCCAACTTCTTTTTTTATTTTTAATATCTCCTCAAAAACCAGATCAAATTTGTCAAGCGCGCCTATTTCACTTAGCTGATTTTCAAGCATTAAAATCAGCCAGCCCGGCAGAAGGTTTTTGTTTACATGATTGAAAATAATACTTGAGATGGAAATGTTTTTATTCATATAAGGATAAATATCTTTTTTAATGACTCCGTATAATTCATTAACTTTATCCTCATTAAGAGAATGATGGGTTTGTCCTTCTTTTAAACTTAAAATTAAGGGAAATATTGAAGGCATGCTGCTTTCATGATATGTTGAAGGTAAAAAGCTTAAGTCTATTCCGGTGCAGCCATTGGAAACAGCTTCAAAATAATTTAACACCTGTAATCCTTTAAGGTTTTGAGTACTTAAATAGATATCAAAATCATCAAATTCCTTTAAATTTTCAAAAAGCTCTTTTGATTTTTGAGGAATCAGCATTGATTCTGCATCTTTAATGCATACGCTTTGACAGCCTGCATTTTTTAACTGTGAAATAAAATTTATATAATACCAGGTGTCTTTTTTTGAATCATAGATAACAGTTCCCTGGCATTGTAAACCATTCTTAAGAATTATTTCAATTGCTGGTTTGAGATTTTCCAGATCATTTAATGCGTCATAAACTCTGAATATTGAAATTCCGTTTTTGGAAGAAAGCCTTATAAATCTTTTTATTATATCTTCAGGATAATAATCAAAATTTACCAGATTTTTTGCCCCAATCAATCCCTGTAATCTGGTTTTGGATACTTTAGATTTTATGTATGAAAGTATTTCCCATGGAGATTTATTGAAACTGCTTGAAAGCATTCTTTCAAAACTTGCCCCTCCCCAGACTTCAAGACTTTCAAAATTAATCTCATCAATTAATTTAAGTATTTCATCAAAATTCCTGATATTTATATTTTCAGGGTTCAGATTCTGGAAAATGTCCCTGATTGTAGTATCTGTAACTTTAAATATTTTCATTATTTTTAATTTCGATAGTTTTTAAAATTTGATTATGTTTTATGGAAATTAAAGAAATTATATTTTCTTATTTTAAAAAATTTAAGTGTTTAATTATTATTCCTGAAGCTGATTTTATAATTTAATTGCCATAATGCTGCAGAATTAACAATTATAAATATTTTTATGAAGTCAACAAGAATGAATGGTTTTACAGCCAGATCGAATGTTTTCAGGACAAGGGAACCTGTAAGGGTATTTCCTGAAATAACTGATAAATATCCGAAAAGATGAATAAATCCAAGAAAATATATTAATGATAATCCTGCAAGGCAGGCTATAAAGCTTAGATAAATTTTATCTTTCATTCTTTCCCTGTAATTTTCAAATATAAAACCGCAAATATAAGCTGCAAGCACAAATCCTATCAGATACCCTCCTGTTGGTCCTGAAAATACTGCAATTCCACTTTTAAAACCTGCAAAAACAGGAAAGCCTGCTATTCCAAGCAATAAATATTCAATCTGGCTTATCAATGCAAATCTGCTGCCCAGTAAAATTCCGGAAAACAGCACAGTTAAAGTTTGCAATGTTATGGGAACGGGGGTAACGGGAATATAAATAAAAATGTTTGCTGAAATTGCCATGGTAAATGCAAATGCAAAGGTAAAAATCAGCTTAATGAGAATATTGTTTTTATTTATAATGTTTTCATGTGATTTTACTGCCAGACCATCATTTATATTTTTCATGAATGTTTCCTGTAATTTTATTTTTTAATAATTATTATTTGTTTTAGATTTTAATAATAACATGAAAGCAAAAAAATATTTGAAACTGAATTTGACATCAAAGGAAAAGACGCTGATAATTTTTTTTAGTTTCACTCACAAAAATGATCCTGCAGATTAAGCTTAACGAGCCAAATTAAACCGAAACCATGTTTCCAATTTTTAAAAAAATATTTTTTAAATCATTGTTTAAATATTCTTCATAATTAATTTCAAAATTTTCTGCAATTTCTGCAAGCAGCTCTTCCCTTTCAATATCCTTTTTAAGGATTTCTCTGATTGAAATTGCATTACCTGTAAGTTCCTCTCCCTTGTCTCCCGCATTATCAAAGGAAATGTTTGCATTAAGACCTGTCCCAATATTTAAAAATGAAATCTCTTTAAAAGAATTTAATTCACACAATATTCCGCATATTTTTTTATCTTCATAATAAATATCATTTGGCCATTTAACCTTTGCTGTGATGCCAAACCTGTTTTTTAATGCTTCAAATATTGAAACAGCCATTATTAAATTCATTTTTTTGATATCATGCATCTCAATTTTTAATACCAGAATTAATGTAAACCATAAACCGCCTGATGGAGAAAACCATTTTTTATAATTTCTTCCCCTGCCGCCTGCCTGTATTTCAGATATCACTATGCAGCCATTTACATTATTAAAAAAATTCAGCGGCTTTTTTAATTTTAAAGCCTTGTTTTCAAGTCTGGCAGCATAATCATTTGTGGAATTTAAAGTTTTAAAGTAAATTAATCTCTTTCCTGCATACCTTGTTTTACATATGGAAAGAAATTTTTTTTTATCAAAATATTTCATAATATAAGGTTCTTTATTAAAAAATATTTCCATATTTATTATATTAACATGTTACTTATTTATTTCAGACTTATTTTTCATGATTTGCATAAATGATAATCAACATAATATAAATGCTTATTGAAACTATAAAAATAAGCCATCGTCAAGAAAATACAAAGCAATTGTTAAAAAATATTAAAAATATTTGAAAGAGAAAAAATTGTGCAAAAACTAAATAAAAAGGAAATTGAACAGATTTTGCCTCATAGAGATCCTTTTCTCTTTGTGGATGAGATTACTGAGCTAATTCCCGGAGAGTATGCAAAAGGAATTAAGTATGTAAAAGAAGATGAATATTATTTTAAGGGTCATTTTCCAGGCAATCCCATAATGCCTGGTGTAATAATAATAGAAACAATAGCTCAAGTTGGTGCGGTGATGATGCTTACCCTTGAGAAGTTTAAAGGTAAAATAGTACTTTTTGCAGGAGTAGATAAGGTTCGATTTAAAAAGATTGTAAAACCGGGAGATGCCCTTAATATTGAAGTGAGAATTGCAAATCTTAAACTTAATATAGGAAAAGGTATTGGGATAGCAAAAGTTAAAGACGAACTCGCCTGCAGTGCAGAGCTTATGTTTTCAGTTGTATAAGGCATTAGTCTCAAAACTTTTTATCCGGATTTCTTTTGAAAAAGTTAAGAATATTCTTATAAATATTTTTTAAAACCAAAGATAAAACACATCAAAAAGATAAAAGATGATTAACAAGAATAAAATAGTTTTGATTTTTCCAGGTCAGGGTTCTCAATACACAGGTATGGGGCTTGATTATCTGGATTTATCACATAAATTCAAAGATTATTTCAAACTGGCTTCCGATATCCTGAAGGAAGATTTAACTGATATAGTTTTTGATAAGAATGGTGCTGGTTTTAAACTTGAAAATACACTGTACAGCCAGATTTCAATTTTTACTTTAAGTGCTGTTATTAGTGATTATTTGCTTGATCATTATTTAAAAAAAGATGATATTTTTGCTGTTACAGGACACAGTCTGGGTGATTACAGCGCCTTGTATACAGGTGGCTATTTCAGCTTTAAACAAAGTCTTGATCTTGTTAAATACAGAGGAAATCTCATGGCTGAAGCTAACGAAAAAATGGATGGCATGATGGCTGCTATCCTTGGCACAGATTACAACAGTCTTAATGATCTTTTAATAAAATTTAAGGGAAGATATAAAAAAGAAGTATATATTGCAAATTACAATGACTACAGCCAGATCGTGATAAGCGGTATCAGGGAAAATATGGAAAAGGCAATTGAATTTTTAAAGGAGAACGGGATAAAGAAGGTAATTCCTCTTAAAGTAAGAATTGCATCGCATACTCCCTTAATGATGAAAGTTTCCCGGATGCTTGGAGATTATGTTAAAAGCATTATGCTGCAGGAACCTTTCATTAATTTTTATTCTTCTACCTCTCAAGGTTACTGCAAAAAGGAAGAAATATGGTCGGTACTTAAAGATCAACTTACAAGTCAGATCAACTGGGTAAAGACGATTGAATATTTTTTAAATGAGGATGTAAATGTTTTTGTAGAAACAGGCCCGTCAAAAGTATTGTCAGGTCTGGTAAAAAGAATTGCAGATAAAAATCAGAAAGATATATTGATTTTTAATACAGACAGATTATCTGATTTAAATAATCTTAAAAATTTTTTAAGTTAATTTTTTATAAAAAAATATACAGGTTTATTTTAATAAGGTGAATTATATGAAACTGAAGGGAAAAATTTGTATTGTTACAGGTGGAGCAAGGGGAATAGGCAGAGAAATCTGCAGATATTTTTTAATGGAAGGTGCGGTAGTATGTTTTTTTGATTTAAATGAAGCAGAAGCTTTAAAAACTGTAAATGAATTTCGCAATGATTTTGGAGACGGCCGCATATATTTCTTTAAAGCAGACGTAACTGATGAAAAATCAGTGGAGGAAAGCATTGAAAAAATAATACAAAAATTTGGAGAAATACATGTTCTTGTCAATAATGCAGGGATTACCTCCGACAATCTTATTTTAAGAATGAGTCTTGATGAGTGGAAAAAGGTTATTGATATTAACCTTACAGGTACCTTTATCTGTTCAAAATATGTTTCAAAATATATGATAAAGCAAAAAACAGGAAGAATTATCAACATGTCTTCAATTATTGGCATTAGAGGAAATGCAGGGCAATGCAATTATTCTGCTTCAAAAGCAGGAGTTATCGGCTTTACAAAGTCACTGGCAAAAGAGCTTGCGAGCAGGAATATTAATGTGAATGCTATTGCTCCGGGTTATATTGAAACGGAGATGACAAAAAAAATTGATGAAAAGTTCAGGGAAAAAATCATTTCAATGATTCCGAACGGGAAACTTGGCACAGTGGAAGATGTAGCAAAAACAGCTCTTTTTCTGGCTGCGGAAGATTCACAATATATAACAGGAACAGTAATTAATCTGGATGGAGGAATGGGAATATAATGTCAGTTTACACAGGCAAAGAAACAAGGGTAGTAATCACCGGAATTGGAACAGTAAACAGCATTGGTCTTACAATAAGTGAATTCTGGAAAAATCTGGTGGCAGGAAAATCAGGTATTTCAGTAGTTGAAGGTTTTGATACGGAAAAAATAAAATCAAAAATTGCAGGGCAGATAAAAAACTTTGATCCTCAAAATTACATTAATGTAAAAGATTTAAAAAGAATGGACAGATTTTCCCAATTTGCGGTTGCTGCTGCTTTAATTGCTGTGGAAGACAGCAGGTTAAAAATCACTGACAGCAACTGTAATGACATAGGAGTATTTGTTGGAAGCGGTGTTGGAGGACTTTCAACCATTGAAGAACAGCACAAGAGACTTCTTGAGAAGGGAGCTGACAGAGTAAGCCCGTTTCTGGTTCCAATGATGATTTGCAATATGGCTGCTGCTCAGGTTTCAATAATGACCGGGGCAAAGGGGCCTGTAAGTGCAACAACTACGGCTTGTGCGGCAGGTGCAAATGCCATTGGCGATGCTTTTGAAACAATAAAAAGGGGTGCTGCAAATATAATGATAGCAGGAGGAAGTGAAGCAGCAATAACACCTCTGGGGATGGCTGGTTTTGCTTCAATGCATGCAATGTCAACACGAAATGATGAGCCCGAGAAGGCATCCAGGCCATTTGAGAAAGACAGGGATGGATTTGTAATGGGTGAAGGCAGCGGTATATTGATACTTGAAGAGTTAAATCATGCTGTAAAAAGAGGGGCAGATATTTATGCGGAAATTGTTGGTTATGGGCTTTCAGGCGAAGCATATCATATTACTGCACTTGAAGAATCAGGATTAAATGTTGTAAGATGCATGGAAAACTGTCTTAAGGAGGCAGGTGCCCAAAAAGAAGAAGTGGATTATATTAATGCACATGGCACATCAACTCCTTTAAATGATATTGTTGAAACCAATGCTATTAAAAAATGTTTCGGCAGCCATGCATATAAATTAAATATCAGCTCAACAAAATCAATGCATGGTCATTGTCTTGGGGCAGCAGGCGGAGTAGAATCTGTAGCAACAGTCCTTGCAATAAAAAATGAAAAGATTCCGCCAACTATAAATTATTTTAATCCTGATGAAAATTGTGATTTGAATTATACCCCAAATGTTTATGTTAATAAAAAAATAAACATTGCATTAAAAAATTCAATGGGTTTTGGCGGTCATAATGTTACGCTGGCATTTAAAAAATTTGATTATTAACCGTTTATTAACCTTTATAAAAAAAGTAAAAAAGGTTTAATATATTTTATAGCAGTTATTTTAATATGATATACGGAGTTTTTTTATATGACTGATTTTAAGTGCGAGATATGTGGGAAAGATGTTGATCTTGATCTATTTCTAAAAGATTTTAAGGTCTGTCCATTTTGCAGCCATCACTATATGCTTGATGTAAAAACCAGAATAAATCTTATTGCTGATACTGATTCTTTTAATGAAATTGCAGGAAATTTGAAATCCATTGATTTCTTAAATTTTACAGATACAAAATCATATAGTGACAGAATAGCTGAATGCGAACAAAAAACAGGCATTTCTGAAGCCATAATTACAGGATCAGCAAGGATTGGCGGTTATAATGTATGTCTTGGTGTTATGGATTTCAGTTTCATGGGCGGCAGCATGGGAAGTGTTGTTGGAGAAAAGGTTAAACGGCTTGCAGATTTTGCAGTCTCAAACAAATTTCCCTTAATTCTTGTATGCACTTCAGGTGGAGCAAGGATGCAGGAAGGAATTATTTCTCTGATGCAAATGGCTAAAACTGTTTCAGCTATAAATAGAGCCAAAGACAGCGGGGTTCCTTATATCTCCGTTATTTCAAATCCCACAACAGGCGGAGTAAGTGCAAGTTTTGCCACGGCAGCGGACATCATTATTGCAGAACCGCAGGCACTTTTTTGTTTTGCAGGTCCAAGGGTAGTAAAACAAACCATAAAAAAAGAATTGCCTCCGGATTTTGGGCTTTCAGAAAGAAACTTAAAAAACGGTCAGATTGATATGATTGTAAATAGAAAAGATTTAAAGAAAACATTAATAAAAATCTTAAAATTATTTTCAGGAAAATAACTTAATTATGGACAAACCAGTAAAATCAGAACAAAACCTGATCAAATCACTTGAAAAAATAAATCTGTTTAAAAAATTTAATTTTTTTTCCGGACTTAATTTTAAAAATGCCAGAATAAATCTAATTAATAAGATAAAAAAATTAAGGAAGGAAACCAGAATAACCGAAAGAACATGGAAGATTGTTGAACTTTCAAGAAATGAGAACCGTCCTAAAACTATTGATTATATAAATAATATATTCGAGGATTTCATTGAACTTTCCGGAGACAGGCTTTCATCAGATGACAAGTCAATTATAGCAGGTCTAGGCAGTATTAACGGCAGGACTGCAGCAGTTATAGGTCATAATAAAGGAAAGGATTTAAAGGAACGAATAGATTATAATTTCGGCATGCCAAATCCTTCAGGCTACAGAAAAAGCAGAAGAATCATGGAACTGGCTGACAGGTTTAATTTTCCTGTAATAACATTTATTGATACGCCCGGAGCAAATCCGGCAATTGAAGCGGAAGATAATGGCCAGGCAAACGCCATTTCAGGAAATATTGAATATATGTTCAGGCTTCGAGTTCCCTCCATAGCAATATTAATAGGAGAAGGAGGAAGCGGCGGAGCACTGGCACTTGCTATTGGAAATTATATTATGATGCTTGAAAATTCAACATATTCCGTAATTTCTCCTGAAGGATGCGCTGCAATTCTCTGGAAGGATCAGACAGCAGTAAAACAGGCTGCTTTAATGTTAAGACTTACTGCAAAAGATTTGCTTAACCTGAAAGTAATAGATAAAATTATTCATGAGCCTCTTGGCGGAGCGCAAAATGAACCTGAAAGAATAATTAAAATAGTGAAGGAAAATATAATGGCTGCATTGTCAAAACTTGATGGTTTAAGCGGTGAAGAATTAAAATTACATCGGGCACAAAAATTTGAAATCCTGGGGTTTGTAAAAGAATGAGAAAGCATTTCCTGAAAACGAATTATTAGATCGACGGCCGGGTGTTTCGCAAACACGCAAGCTTTGTCCCAGCGAGTCAAAGCTTGCTCTGATTTCAGGCTTCGCTCTCCTCTCTGAAGAGAGGAACCTTGCCCGCTTCGCCTTCAAAAGGTTTGCGAAACACCTAGCCGTCGATTCTTGTAACTTCATTTCTTAAATTTTATTTGCCAACAAGCAAGATAACTTTTTCATCAATTGAAATATATGTATTTGCACCCGGGTACTGACTTACCACAAGATTTTTTTGGATATCGTTTTGTACCTGCACATAAGAAACATCATAAGCAATATTTGAACTCTGTAAAATACTTACCGCTTTGTCCATGCTTAATTGAACAACATCGGGCACAAGTACCATTTGTTCCGTAGAAGCAATATAAATATTGACAGAATCTCCATATCTTACCTGTGTTCCTGCTTCAGGAGAAATGCTTAATACTGTTCCAGGCGGGTAGTCTGTATTTGGAACTTTATTTATGATTACATTTAATCCCATTGATTCAAGATTGGAAGTTACATACATGTAGTCATATCCTATAATGTTCGGGATCATTAAAATGTTCCTTCCCGTACTTATTTTTAAACTCACGCTTTCATTTTTTTTAATCTTTTCCCCAGGTAAAGGGTCCTGTGAAATTACAGTATCCTTTTCAAAAAAATCCGATGGCTCTGCGGATTTTTCAGAAATTTTAAGTCCTGCGTCATTTATTATTTTTTCTGCATCAGCAATATTTAAACCTGTCAGATTTGGCACGGTAATTATCAGGTCGGGCTCTTTACCTTTGCTGACGGTAACCTCAACTTTGTTTAATGTTCCTGCAGCAATTTCAGTTCCGGCTTTGGGATCCTGGCTGACGATATAATTTTCTGGAATATCATTGCTGTATATTTCTGATTTCTTTTCAATTTTTAAACCAGACAATGCCAGTGCATCCTCTGCATTTTTAAAAAACATTCTTTCAATTTGCGGTATTTTTATAATATTTGCGCTTGTTTTCAGATTATTATAATTAACCGTAAAAACAATAAATAAAATAAGAAAAATTACAGCAAGAAAGTAGCTTGCAGATAAATTTATTGCAAGACTTAATCTGTATTTCTTTTTGTTTTTTTCTACAGATTCATCCTCAATGTCTTCTTTTGCCGGATAATATCCCTCAAGGTGTTGAGGCTTTTTTCTTAAAAAGATTATTTTGCTTATCAGGGAAGTTTCATTTATTTTTTTTCTTCGCTCTGCTATCTTTTCAATATATAAAGGTTTATTGTCAAGAAAATTTTTAAGATCAGCCTTAAGGATGGAAATATTTTCATATCTTTTTAGAGGATTTTTCCCAAGACAGTTCATTACGATTTTGTCCATTTGCTGAGGGATGCTCCCAACAAGAGCGGAAGGTTTAAGCGGCTTTTCATTAATATGCTTCAAGCTTATTTCAATAGAATTTTCACCTCTGAATGGCAGATCAGCAGTCAGCATTTCATACATGACCACCCCGAGTGAATAAATATCAGTTGAATAACTTAATATTTTTCCCTGAGCCTGTTCGGGAGATATATAATATGCAGTCCCAAGTATATTTATTGTTTTTGTGGTATCTTCAATTAATGATTTTGCAATTCCAAAGTCAGTTATTTTAATTATACCTTCAGGGGTTACCAGAATATTTTGAGGTTTTATATCTCTATGTATCAGGTTGTTTTTATGAGCCAGTTCCAGGGCACTGCAAATCTGTATCGCATACTTTGCTGTAACAGAAGGGCTTAGAATGCCGTGCTTACTGATGATTTCATCAAGACTTTGTCCTTCAATATATTCCATACATATAAAATAAGAACTGTTATACTTGCCCCAGTCGTATACGGCAACAATATTGGGATCATTTAAACGTGCAAGTATTTGAGCTTCCTTTTTAAATCTTGCCACGAAGTTTTTTTCTGAAGCATATAGCTTTGATAGTATTTTTACTGCAACCCTGCGGTTTAATTTTTCATCATAAGCAAGATATACATCGGCTGTTCCTCCGCTTCCAATCTTGCTTATGATCTTATATCTGTCTGCAATAATAGTATCAGGCATATAAATTAATAATTATATTTTTATTACAATTACTGTTATATTATCTCTGCCGCCGTTTTTGTTTGCCTTCCAAATAAGTTTTTTGGCAATATCGCCGGCATTTTCATTCTTTAATTTTTTTAACATTTTTTCAATCATGCTGTCTTTAATCATTGAATTTAAACCATCGGAACATAACAGTACCATATCATCTTTTTCAAGTGAAAATTTAAAGCATTCAAGGCTGGATATCTCATTTTCTCCAAGAACACTTGTTAAATAATTTCTTTGCGGATGGCTGAAAGTATCTTCATATGAAATTGCTCCTTTTTTATAAAGCTGAAATACAAGGGTATGATCTTCTGTAAGAAGGTTAAGATTATTTTTCCTGTAAAGATAAAGTCTGCTATCGCCTGTATGTACAACATAAGCATTATTACTTAATGTAAAAAGTGCGGTAAACGTGGTTCCCATTCCATTTAATTCCTTATTTTTGCAGCCCATATCATAAATGATTTTATTTGCATAATTTACGGAATTAATCATAAGTTGTTGAATATCATTGTCTTGTGCCGTATTTTTTTCTGAAATATTTTTACTGATGTCCTTATCATATTTTTTTTCTTTAATTTTCTTTTTAAAATATGAAGAAAAGTTATCAACAGCAGCCCTGCTTGCAATCTCACCGGCTCTGGCGCCGCCCATGCCGTCTGCTACAATAAACAGATTATCCTCACCGGCAAGATAGCAGTCTTCATTGTTTTGTCTGAATTTTCCAGTATCGCTTATTGCAAAGTAATCCATGGAAATAATTATAAATTAATATCTGTGTTTATAAAATTATTTTTGTTTTATTTATATCATCATTACTTGCAAAAGCATATGCTGTGAAGAATAATTGCTTACTTTCTAAAAAGCAAATTTATCATAGATTTTATTATCACTAAATAATTCTTTTTTACCACTGGCTTTTAATACATATTGTTTCATCGCTAAACTTCTTTTAGTTTTGGTTCTACCCGTTTTAGCAAGACTGCATTTGTGGCAACGATAATCGAAGAAATAGACATAAGAAGAGCAGAAATCTCAGGTCTAAGTGATAATCCAAATGAGTTATAAAACACTCCTGCAGCCACAGGTATTGCAAGAATATTATAAATTGCCGCCCAGAAAAGATTTTCTTTCATTTTTCTAACGGTAGCTTTTGAAAGCTTAATTGCTTTAAGTATATCGAATGGGTCTGATTTCATCAGAACTATATCTGCCGTTTCTATTGCAACATCTGTGCCTGCACCAATTGCTATTCCTATGTCTGCTTGTGCTAAAGCCGGAGCGTCATTTATACCATCTCCTACCATTGCAACAAACTTTTTCTCGTCCTGGAGTTTTTTAATATAATCAGATTTATCAGATGGTAAGACTTCAGCAAAAACTCTATCAATACCGACTTCTTTAGCTACGCTTTCTGCTATTATTTTATGATCGCCTGTAATCATGGCTGTTTCAATTCCTAATTTTCTTAAGCCTTCAATGGTAGCTTTAGCAGTTTTCTTTATTTCATCAGAAACAGATAAGTCTCCTGCTACCCGACCATCAATCGAAACGATACTTACAGTTTTACCTTCCTGCAGCAGTTTTTCCGATATATTTTTTACATTGGACAAATCAATTTTTTCATCATTTAAAAACCTTGCTGTTCCCACTAAAACCTGCCTGCCGTCAATTTTAGCTTTTACACCATGCCCTGAGACGGCTTCAAAGTTGCTTATATCTTCAGAAAGAGCTATGTTTTGCTTTTTTAACTCATTTACTATAGCTTCACTGAAAGGATGCCGTGACAGTTTCTGTGCTGAGCCTGAAAAATACAGTAAGTCGCTGGCTGAAATTCCTTCCATAGCAATTACATCTTTTACAACCGGCTTTCCTTCAGTTATAGTGCCAGTTTTGTCCAGAACAATAGACTGGATTTTAGAAGTCTGCTCTAAAGTAGTTGCATCCTTTATTAAAATATTATTTCTGGCTCCAATTCCTGTACCTACCGCAACCGCTGTTGGTGTAGCAAGCCCAAGAGCATCAGGACAGGCAATTACGATTGCAGATATTGCAAAAGTGAGTGATAGCAGTAATCCTTTTCCGCCAAATACATACCAGCCTAAAAATGTAAGCAGTCCTGCTCCAATTGCCAGTATAACTAAATAAGCAGCAGCCCTGTCAGCAATTCTCTGCCCGGGAGCTTTTGAATTTTGTGCATGTTCGACTAATTTGATTATTTGAGCTAAAGCCGTATCGCTTCCTGTTTGAGTCACTTTAAACTGTACGGAACCTGTTTTATTTATTGATCCACCAATAACTTTATTACCATTTTTTTTATTAACAGGAATTGATTCACCTGTCACCATGGATTCGTCTATTGTTGTTTCTCCATTTACTATTTCTCCATCTATGGGTATTTTGTCACCGGGCTTTACAAGGACAATGTCATTTATGTTTAATTTGCTTGTTGGAATTACTATTTCCTTACCTTCTTTTAGAACAGTTGCCTGAGGAGGAACCAGAGCAAACAGTGCTCGCAGGGCATCGGATGTCCCACGACGTGATCGCATCTCCATCCAGTGGCCAAACAATACAAAAGTAATAAGCATTGCTGCTGCTTCAAAAAAGGTCTCGTCACCTATAAATATAGTTATAGCAACACTGAACAGGTAGGCTGCCAGTACACCTGTTGCAATAAGTACAGACATGTTAAGTTTTTTATTTTTTATAGAATGATAAGCTCCAGTAATAAAAATAGAACCAGTCCAAAATACTACGGGAGTTGTAAGAATAAATAGAAGCCAATTTACCGGTATTGGACTTGGGAGCTTCAGTTTAAAAATACTTGTGGCAATAGGTGAGTATAAAAGAATTGGAATTGAAAAAATTAATGAAATCCAGAATCTTCTAGCCATGTCTTTTTCCATTTGTTTTGCCATCTGTGGATTTGTCATTGCAGCTTCGTGGTCTTGATGGCTCAATTTTGAAATATTGCTGTGGTCATGCATTCCTTTAGCATGTTGCTCATGAGTCAACTTATTTTTCAAATTATATTCATATTGTTTTGCATCATAGGTGCAGCCGCAATTTATAGTTAATTCTTCTGCGTCGCACGACAAACAATCCTTGCCGCATTTGCAATTATAATTATGGATATGTTGTTTTTCGTTTATAGGATGTGATTTATTTTGATACATTTTCAACCATTTTTAATTTTTATTTATTATTAAATTTTGACTAAACATATTATAAACCCTTAAAATGCATAAAAAAACCAATTATAAGCATATTATCTTTCTCATTTTCTTTAAGAGCTGAAGGTATAGATTTTGATGCTCTTCCTTACCCTTAAATGGCAGGTGTTTAAAAGTGCTAACTAATATTTTTAATTGGGTATTTTCAGAGAGAACAAAGCTTCATTTTTTGTTATAATAATTAAAGCCGTAAGATATAAAAGAATTTTAAAGAAATTATCTTGAATTTGAAAGTAAAAAAGATAAAATAAATTAACTTGCTTGTGGTATAAAAACCAGTTTTTAAGTTGTTCGGGGCGAATGGTGGAATTGGCAGACGCGCCAGGTTCAGGGCCTGGTGCCCGCAAGGGCATGGGGGTTCAAGTCCCCCTTCGCCCACCAATAAACGTTATAATATATTGTGACAAGGATAAGGTTAAATTATTTAAAACATGCCGGTGGCATGTTTTAAGGGACTTGAAAGGACGGACTGAAGGCGACAGCCGAGGGAGTCCGCGTCTCTGCAGCGAACGAAGTGAGACGAAAGAACAAGTCCCCCTTCGCCCACCAATAAGTATTGAAAGATAGATAGACTGGATAAAAGTTAAATGGCTTGAAACATGCCACAAGCGCAGGTTTTAATCAATAATTCATGAGGTTTAGTTGGAACGAAGAAGCATAAAAGAACCCGTAATAACATTGATAATAATGATTATAATTGCGGCGGTAATTATAAGCTGGCTTACCGGACTCTGGAGCTGCGATAACGGCAGGAAGAATTTAAATGAACAAAAAAAATTATCCATAGCAGATTATGTAAATTCTGCATCTGTACTTATACAGCATTCAAATAAAACATCAGTTGATTTCTTTATACTTTTAAGTCAAATCAAAGATATTTCAAGAGAAGAACTTGATAAAAATCTTTCGGATATAACAGAAGAAAGCAGGATAAGTCTTCAAAGCTGTCTTGAAATGAATCCTCCTGCATCCTTTGAAGTTGCTCAAGGATATCTGAAGCTTGTTCTGGATTTAAGAACAAAGGCATATGAAAATTTTAAACCTGCACTTTTTAATGCCCTTCAGAACATTCAGGGTGATATTGCATCATCCCAGATTACAAATGCTTTTTTAAATATGCATATGAGTGATGAGGTTTACAAGTATTTTCAGGATGAAATCAAGGCATCAGGTGAAAAACTGGAAATTACAAATCTTACAATCCTGAATTCCAGAATTCTTAAAGACAACAATTTAATTGATCCTCAGAATGTTGCTAAATTTATTTCCGATATTAAAACAGTTGCAAATCTTCAGGAAAGAAGGGGACTTGCGCTGATAAATAACAGTATTGAATTTAATCCGAAAATTATTAATGAGCAGGGTGACTATCTAATACTGGCAAAGGGCAATGAGATTGCTGTAACAATGATTGTTGAAAATCAGGGAAATGTTGCTGAAAAGGATGTTGTAGTAGTTATGAAATACATTACTGAAAATAATCCTAAGGCAGAAGAGAAGACATATACCATTACCTCAATAAATCCTTCTGAGCAAAAATCAGTTACAATATCCGGATTTAAAGCTTTTCCAGGCATAAAGTGCAATATTACCATTGAAGTTAAACCAGTACAGGGAGAAAGCCTGATTACTAATAATACGGCTTCCTTTAAATTTATGGTTGAAAAATAAACGCTGTACTTTAAAAATTAAAAAATTGGTTTTAGGGTTTTATATATTTATTTTTTAATATATAATATTTTCAATTTTTTAATTTGATTTCCATTTTAACTAATATTAAATACAGCAGAAATCACTTCTGGATGTAATAGGCATAGGATAAGCCGTGATTTTCGTTTTTAAAATAAATTATTTAAGTTATTTATGAATTCAGGAAAACAGCACAAGGATTACACATTAATTATTTATTCAGGTCCAAAAGATAAAGTAAGAAAATTAACAATTTCCCAGAATTTTCTTAGATTTGTTTACATATTTGCAATAATAGTAATTGCTTCTACTGCCATAGTAATCTCAAATCTTTTCATAACCCGACAGAAATTAAATGAAAAGATTGCTGAAATTGAACGTATCGAATATAAAATTAATTATAAGGAAGTAGAGCTTGTAAATCTTGAAAAGAAAACAAGTGAAATACAATCAAAAACAAAGCTCCTTGAAAATTATTTAAAAGAAGTTCAAAACCTTGATAAATTAGTAAGAAATATAACAGGTCAGGGAGGACCTGAAAATAACGCATTTATTTATGAAAATAATTTAAATGCAAATACTGCAATATTAAGCAATCCTGATGAAAATCTGATATATACTTCAGATCAGGAAGAAACGATTGATGATATAAATGCTTTACTGGATGAGTTGCTTGCCAAAGCTCCGGAACTGGCTGAAAGCCTTAAAAAAGATAAACAAAATATGGAAGATTATATTTATGTAAAGGACCACACGCCATCAATATGGCCGACCTGGGGCACTATTACAACATTGTTTAGTGATGGTAGGTCAAACACTACATGGTTGCCAGGCTCTCATAAGGGGATTGATATTGCAAATAATACAGGTACTAATATTTCTGCTGCTGCTGATGGAGTTGTTATTTTTGCAGGCAGGCAGGGTGGATATGGGAATAAAGTTGTTATTTATCATATGGATAAATATACTACAGTTTATGCGCATTTAAGTAAGATTATGGTTAATGAAGGCGATCAGGTCAAACAAGGTCAGGTTATCGGAAAAATGGGAAGCACCGGCCGAAGTACAGGTCCACATTTACATTATGAAGTATATGTAGATGGAGTTCCGCATAATCCAAAGGAATTTTTGCCTTAAATAATTACACATCACTACTTTTCTTATTTTACAAAAAGATGATTTAATATATTATTTATTTGAAATATTATTAATAAATTGCGAATGCAGGTATCATTTTTTTTAAATTTATTTTATTTGTTTAGAAAAGTTGAATTATTAACAATTTTATAATTAAAATCTATGAAAAAAATATCTTATCTTGGTCCTGAAGGAACTTTTTCGGAAGAAGCACTGTTAAAATTTGCAGGAAGTTTTAATAACATCACTCCCCTGCCAATGCCTTCCATTGTGGATGTAATAAAAAGCGTTGACAGAGGCGAAGCAGAGGAAGGTCTTATTCCAATTGAAAATTCTCTTGAAGGATCTGTTAATATTGCACAGGATATACTGGCATTTGAAAGTGAAGCTAAGATAATCAGGGAAATTACCATAGCAATCAGGCATAATCTTATTGCAAAAAAGGGTGCAAAAATCAGCCAGATTAAAAAAATAATATCACATCCTCATGCCACTGCCCAATGCAGAATTTTTTTAAGTGACAACCTGCCTGATGCTGAAATTATTGCAGCAAACAGCACTGCAGAAGCAGTAAGAAAATTAACTGAACTGGAATCTGATACTGCAGCTATCGGGACAAAAATTGCGGCACAATTATATAATCTGGAAATAATAGCAGATGATATAGAAGATTCAAAGGTAAATAAGACCAGGTTTGTTTTTGTGGGAAATTTTATACCTCCAAAAAGCAGTCTTGATAAAACATCCATAGTTTGCTTTTTAAAAAAGGATAAACCTGGAAGTCTTTATAATATACTTAAGGAATTTGCAGACAGAAATATCAATCTTACAAAAATAGAATCAAGACCGGCAAGAAAAGACATAGGAGATTATGTGTTTATGATTGATATGGAAGGACATATTCATGATAAGGTTATCTTTGAAGCCATTGAATCCTTAAGACGCAGTGTTTATATGATAAAGATTTTAGGATCTTATCCTGTATGGCAGGAAAAAACACAATAATTTGTTTAAAAATTTAGCTTTTAGGAGATTTGAATTGATAGACCAGGAACTTTTCAGAAAAAATCCGGAAATATTTGAAACTGAAATTAAAAAAAGAAATATGAAAATTAATATTTCTTCTGATATAAGTCTGGACAGGGAAAGAAGAAAAGCAATTTTAAGAGTTGATGAATTAAGAGCTAAAAAAAATGAAAATTCAAAAAAAATGCCAAAGCTTTCAGGCGAAGAGAAATTACAGATTATATCTGAAATGAAGAAAATTAATGAAGAACTTGAAATTCTTGAACCCCAGCTTGAAAAATTAAATGAAGAATTCATAGCAAGGATGGCTCTTTATCCTAATATATCTCATGAGTCAACTCCTGTTGGAAAGGATGAAAATGACAATATTCCTGTGTTTTTCTGGGGGGAAAAACCTGCATTTGATTTTATCCCTGAAAATCATGTAAATCTTGGAAGAAATCTGGATATACTTGATGATGAAAAAGGGGCAAAGGTTTCAGGTTCAAGATTTGTATATTTAAAAAATGAGGCAGTATTTCTGGAATTTGCATTAGTGCAGTATGTATTGAATATACTTTATTCAAAGGGATTTATTCCTGTCATTCCTCCTGTTCTTGTAAAGGAAAAAGCAATGTTTGGAACAGGTTTTTTGCCTGCAGAAAAAACCCAGTACTATAAAACAGAACTTGATGATTTATATCTGATTGGAACTGCCGAGGTTCCGTTGTGCAGTTATCATACGGATGATGTTCTTGATATTAAAGACCTGCCTTTAAAATACTGTGGATTTTCAACATGTTTCAGGCGGGAAGCAGGAAGCTATGGAAAAGATTTGGGGGGAATGTTCAGAGTGCACCAGTTTGACAAGATCGAGATGTTTATTTTTTCTCATCCTGAAAATTCCTGGAGGGATTATGAATTTTTGAGAACGACACTCGAAGAAATATTCAGGGGGTTGAAGTTTCATTACCGCATAATGAATATGTGTACCGGTGATATCGGAATCCCGAATGCAAAAAAATATGATCTGGAAGCATGGCTGCCCGGACAGGATACATACAGAGAACTTGCATCATGCAGCAATGATACAAATTTTCAGTCAAGAAGATTAAATATAAAGTATAAGGATGATGATGGGAAAAAGGGTCTTGTTCATACAATGAACAGCACAGCATGTGCCATAGGCAGAACGCTTATTGCGATTTATGAAAATTATCAGGACAGGAATGGAAATATAAAGGTTCCTGATGTTTTAGTTCCTTACATGAATGGCATTGAATACATAATGAAGAAATAATAATAATTGCTCCAAATCCAAATCCAAATCTACAGATTATTTTACTATTTTTAAAATCATTTTCCTGGTTAACTAAACTGATAAAATATTTTATTTTAGAAAATTTTTTATGTTATAATAAATCAGCCAATTATGAGATGGAGAGGTGGCAGAGCGGTTGAATGCGGCGGTCTTGAAAACCGTTGAGGATTTATGTCCTCCGTGAGTTCGAATCTCACCCTCTCCGCCAGTCTTTTATACAAAAGGATTTTACATAAAGGTAAGTAAAGAAACAGCAATATGCACCCTGATCTTATATGCGCCTGTAGCTTAATTGGATAGAGCATCGGACTACGAATCCGCAGGTTGGGGGTTCGACTCCCTCCAGGCGCGCCAATAACTGCAAATTTTAAAGTAAAACTATAATGATGAGTTTCAAGATGCCGGTGGCATGTTGAGACCAAGAGAGTCGAAAGGACGGACTGAAGGCGACAGCCGAAGGAGTCCGCGGCTCTGCAGCGAACGATAGTGAGACGAAAGACCGACTCCCTCTAGGCGCGCCAATAACTGCAAATTTTAAAGTAAAACTATAATGATGAGTTTCAAGATGCCGGTGGCATGTTGAGACCAAGAGAGTCGAAAGGACGGACTGAAGGCGACAGCCGAAGGAGTCCGCGGCTCTGCAGCGAACGATAGTGAGACGAAAGACCGACTCCCTCCAGGCGCACCAATAAATTTGAAATTAAGTCACAATAAAAAACAGGCGATCCTTAATGGATTTAAAAAGATTATTAAAAAATAAGGACAGTTTTTAATAATTTGTGGCAATCAGATTATACTCCATCATGATTTACCAATTATTAAAATTTTAAAATCTTTATTTTGACTGCAAATTCTTTATAAATTTTATCAATAAAATCCATATCTTTTTGTCAAATAATTATTTTTCAACAATATTTTATTGCTTGTTTCAATTTTTAGAGTCCAATTTTAAAAAATAAAAAAATAATTTGAAAAAAAAATTAAGATAATATAATATATATATTTGTATACGGAATACCGTATTTGGTACACAAACATTAGGAGGTTTTATGAAGTCAAATAGTCAAATTTCAAAGGTCGAGCGTAATTATTTAAATGAAGAGGTTTATAAGGTTCTTAAAGAATCCATTCTTTCAGGTAATTTAAAACCAGGAGAACGAATAATTGAAGAAAATTTGGCTTCAAGCATGCAAATAAGCAGGACTCCACTAAGAGATGCATTAAATAAACTTAAATCAGAGGGTATGGTTTGTCATGATCTCAATAAAAAACTTGTGGTAAGCACACTGTCAATAAAAGAGCTGGATGATCTTTTTGGGGTACGAATAGCTTTAGAATGCTATGGTGCACGTCTCGCATGCAAAAACATTACCAAGGAGGAAATGGAAAAACTCTGGAGCAATATAAAAGCTACTCAAAATGCAAACGAGAAGAAAGATTATAAAAAAGTCGTTGAGTTGAATGGGGAATTTCATGATATTCTTGCACGTTCAAGCCGTAATAACTGCATTGTAAATATGTTGAGTGGTCTTAAAGAGCAGATAGACAGATATCGCCGAATGGTTATTTGGAATGTAGAAGAAGCAGAACGTTCACTTAATGGTCATATCGCTATTTACGAAGCTTTGAAGAAAAAAGATGTCGAGCATATAACATCGATTAGTGAATATTACATTAATCTTGCGAAGGAAGGGGTGTTAAAAAGAATTAGCAATTTCGATTTATTAAAAAAATAATTTGCGGCAGGAGCTTGCTTCAAATTATATATTATGAAGGGGGGGTAAGAGCAAAAAAAATAAAAGATTTTAAAATTGTATTGTTTTTACAAAGAAGTAAAGCAGTAGTAAATTGCAATCAATAAAGGAGGACAAAAAGGTAAAGATGAAAAGAAAATGGATTTTAATTGTAGCTATGGTACTGGCACTTATTATGGTGTTTAGCCTACTATTAGCTGGCTGCAAAACAACAGCAACAACAACCACGGCAGCAGCAGAAACAACTGCAGCAGCAGAAACAACTACTGGAGAGACTACAAGCACTACTTCTGCAGTAAAAAAGGATACGCTGGTATTTAATCTCGACAGGGATATACTTGGTGGCCTGGATGCTACTCAAACAATTGAAACTACCGGTTTGAAGGCTTCTACATTAATTAGTGAAACGCTGGTCGGAATTGACTGGGAAAAAAATGAGGCATACCCATTACTTGCAGAATCGTATGATGTGGCAAGCGATGGGAAATCCGTCACATTCAAAATCAGGAAGGGCGTAAAGTTTCAAGATGGAACCGAATTGAATGCAGATGCTGTTATATTCAATTTCAACAGGGTAACGGACACGAATAATGAATATAACAAACAGGGAAAATTTCCCTATACATCATATATAGCAGGATTTAAAATGGAAAAAATTGATGATTTTACAGTCAAGGTTTCAACTGATACTCCAGACCCCGTACTTTTGTGGAAAATGAGCCTTTACCCTTGTTATATCCAAAGTCCTGCCGGTGTACAAAAATATGGCAAAGACTATACTATGAACCCGATAGGCACCGGTCCGTACAAATTTGTTGAATATCAACAGGGAGTAAAAGCTGTGCTTGTAAGAAATGAGGATTATTGGGGAAATAAACCGGCAATTAAAAATATAATATTCAAGATTAACCCGGATAACCAATCAAAGATTGCGGATTTGTTATCAGGTAATGTGGATGTAATTACACGGGTTCCTGCGGATCAAATTGCCACCCTTGAAAAAACTCCGGGGATAAAAGTATACAAATTTCCCACAATGGTTAATGAATTCTGGGTATTGAACTGCTCAAAAGGAGCTTTGAAAGATAAAAGAGTTAGGCAGGCTTTGAATTACGCTTATGATAAGAAAAAGCTCGAGGAAGTCAACCAGGGAAGGCTTGTTGCTCAATACTACCCATGGGTTGAAGGTGCTGCCGCTTTTAATCCGGATGTACAGAGATATGATTACAACCCTGAAAAAGCAAAACAATTATTGAAAGAAGCAGGATATGAAAAAGGTCTTAAGCTCACTTTGGTCACCAATCCCGATGACTCATATAAATCATGGTATCTCTTATTACAACAGAATTTAAAGGATGTTGGAGTAGACCTGGAGATTAAGGTAATTGATTCAGCTTCTTTCTATGATCCAAAGGTTGGTGTGTTTAACAAAGATACTTTCGACTTATGCTTATCAGGATGGGCCACTCCGTATCCGGACTTGGGTGCTTATTTCCAAAGATGGTATTCAAAAGACAAATCACCTGATGGATGGAACATATCGCAGTATGATAATGCGGAAGCGGATAAGATCATGGATCAAGCCAAAACTATGATGGATAAAATTGAACGTGAGAAACTGCTTAAACAACTTCAGGTAATTGTAGCTGACGATCCTCCATGGATATTTAGCGTCAGAAACATGTTTGTTGTAGCAGCTCGTGACGATGTACAAGGATTATATATCAGGCCTAACTGGATATCTGACCTGACAAAGGCATATTTCAAATAAGTATTATTTAAAGAGAATAGACCTATAATGGGTGGGAGGTAATTTATTATTTTCTTCCCACCCATTTTAGATAGGGCCAAAGATGAAAAAATATATTATAAAGAGATTAATCTCAATAATACCTGTGCTGTTGGGCATATCAATAGTTGTGTTTTTTCTGATTAGAATGATTCCCGGAGATCCCGCTTCACTAATGTTAAGCAGTACGCAGTCATCCGATCCCGGATTTGTAGCTAGATTCAATGCGGAATATGGTCTGGACAAACCTATTGTAGTTCAATATGCAATGTGGATGAAAAAAATGGTTACAGGGGATATGGGGGATTCTATTTTTCTCAGAGACAAGGTTACTAAGATAATATTAAACAAATTTCCGGTTACTTTGACATTAACTATAGGAGCATCGTTGATTGTCATTATAGTCGGGCTTTTAATAGGAATTATTGCTGCTGTCATATCAAGCAGCGGGAAATATAAGGTTGTTGATAAAATTTTGTCGGCTATTCCGATAGCTGTATTGTCGATACCGGATTTTGCACTGGGTCTGTTTCTTATGTTTGTTTTTTCCATTAAATTAAATATACTACCGCCTGTAGGTTTTGAGTCGGTAAATGGTGGTATCAATTACTTTGATATAATCAAGCATATGATATTACCCTCATTGACATTGGCAGGTGCATCGTCGGCAGCAACTGCAAGATTGGTGCGTTCATCGGTACTTGAGGTGATAAGGGAGGAATATATAATAGCGGCAAGGGCAAGAGGAATAAAACCCATGAAGGTTTTGTTCAGACATGTATTGAAAAATGCGCTTATACCGGTGGTAACCAATACAGGTGTGATGTTCGGAAGTATGTTGGGAGGAGCGGTTATTGTAGAGACAATTTTTGCACTACCTGGCATGGGCAAAATGATGGTTGATGCAATATTGATGAGGGATTACCCGGTGGTCCAAGGAGGAGCGTTATTTATTGCAGTTTCTTATGTGATAATAAATTTGGTTGTTGATTTTTCCTACTCGTTAATTGACCCTAGAATAAAATATGAATGACCAAGGTGGATTGGGAATGACCGGTAAAAAGAAAAGAAAAATATTTAAAAATAAAATATTGCTTATCTGTGTGGTTTTTGTTGTTGCAGTTGCATTGTCTGCAATATTTGCTAAATATATAGCTCCTTATGACCCCGATTATGTGGATATCGGCAGCAGATTATTGCCTGTAGGAAGTCAGGGGCATATCCTGGGTACCGACAATGTGGGCAGAGATATATTAAGCAGACTTATTTATGGTGCCAGGATCTCACTTATCGCAGGTATTGTGCCATCTATTTTAGCAATGCTTATAGGTGCAATTATCGGGTTGATTTCTGGTTATATAGGAGGCATGCTGGATAATATAATAATGAGAATAGTTGATATAATGCTTGCTTTTCCTTTTATGCTTCTCGCCCTAGTTCTTGTAACTGTTTTAGGACCTTCTCTTCAAAATGCGGTTTTAGCAGTAATGATTGCAACTGTTCCCAGAAACATAAGGTTAGTACGGGGAGAGGCACTCTCGCTGAAGGAAAGGGAGTTTATAAACGCATGCAGGATTCTCGGATACGGCAAGCCGAGAATATTGTTGAGCGAGCTTTTTCCGAATGTTTTTGCAACAGCGGCAACTATTATTGTCAGTGATATTTCCTTAATGATCCAGGCAACAGCAGGATTAAGTTTCTTAGGATTGGGAGTACAGCCGCCGATTTCTGATTGGGGTTCCATGGTAAATGAGGGTAGAGCTTATTTAAATATCGCGCCGAATATACTTTTAGCCCCATGTACTTTAATTGCATTAGTTTGTTTTTCATTTGCAATAATTGGAGACGAGTTATACAAAAAATACAACCCGCAGCTTAGTAAAATATAAATTGTGAAAGTAATTATAAATATGAATGAGCTCTTGAAAGTCAATAATTTAAAAACTTATTTTAGGACTGAAAATAATATATTGAGGGCTGTTGATGGTATCAGTTTCGAAATCACAAAGGGTGAAATGGTAGGTTTGGTCGGAGAATCAGGTTCAGGTAAAAGTGTTACAGCATTATCTATATTAAAATTGATCAGTCCTCCCGGATATATTGCCGGAGGTGAAATATTTTATAACGGGTACGACCTGTTAAAATTAAGTGAAAAGAAAATGCAGAAAATAAGAGGCAAAGAAATAAACATGATTTTCCAGAAACCTATGACTTCCATAAATCCTGTTATTTCTATTGGGAACCAGTTGATAGAAAATATTATTACACACCAAAAGGTAAATAAAAGGGAAGCGGAAAGAATCGCTATAGAATTTCTTGATAAGGTGGGCATTGCAGATACCAAACAGAGATTGAGGGAATATGCTCATCAGTTCAGCGGAGGAATGTGCCAGAGAATCATGATTGCCATGGCTCTGTGCTGTAATCCCGGGCTGTTGATCGCAGATGAACCTACAACCGCTCTTGATGTAACAATTCAGGCACAGGTTCTGGATCTGCTTAAGCAGATAAACAAGGATTTCAGGACAAGTATTCTTTTGATAACACATAACCTGGGACTAGTGTTTGAGTCGTGCTCTAAAATATTAGTCATGTATGCAGGCCAAATAGTTGAGTACGCAGAAACAACTGAATTGTTCAATAATACTTTACATCCCTATACCAAAGCATTACTGAAATGTGTCCCGAAGATTGAAGGTTATGAGGACATTGTACCGCTTGAAGGTAAACCTCCGGTTTTAACTGAAGAAATCACAGGGTGTGAATTTGCACCAAGGTGCAAGTATCAAATGGATAAATGTTTTAAAGAAAGGCCACCTGTAATTGATGTTTGCTTTAATCATAAGGTAAGGTGTTTCAAATGTGCAAAAAAGAATAGGGAGAATTATGATTAAGATGCAGGATAATATAGTATGTCTTGAAAATATTGTAAAGGACTTTTACAGGTCAAGTTTTAGCACTGGTCATGCACTCAGAGCTTTAAACAATATCAATTTGAGCTTGAATTATAATGAAACTCTCGGCATAGTCGGGGAAAGTGGCTGCGGGAAAACAACGCTGGGGAAGATTATTGTCGGTCTTGAAAAACAGACATCAGGAAAAATATTTTACAAAGGTGCAGATGTTTCAAGTTATAAAGGAAATGACTTTAAAATTTACAGAAAAGAAGTACAGATGATATTTCAAAATATAAGTGCTTCCTTGAACCCAAGGAAAAAAATCGGGAGCCTTTTGAAAACACCTATGCTTATTAACAAAATAGAATCGAATGTCAAAGTAAAAAAGAGAGTGATGAATTTATTGGGGGAAGTCGGTTTAGATGAAGACATATACTACAGATGGCCATCCGAACTTAGCGGAGGGCAACAGCAGAGAATAGGAATATCCCGTGCACTTTCAATGAAACCTAAAATACTTGTAGCTGATGAACCCACGTCTGCTTTGGATGTATCTGTCCAGGCACAAATAATAAGGCTTTTAAAGCAGTTAAAAAAAGAATATGGATTCAGCTTGATATTTATTTCCCACGACCTTGCAGTAGTTAGAAATATCAGCGACAGGGTAGCGGTTATATACCTTGGACAAATAGTTGAACAGGCGCAAACAGATGAATTGTTTGATAATCCGTGCCATCCATATACAAAAGTTCTGCTGTCTTCGGTACCTACAACAAATCCAAACAGGAAAAGCGAAAGATTGAAGATTGACAGTGAATTAAAGCAAGTTTACGATAAAAGACTATGTCCTTTTCATGATAGGTGCTTTTGGAAAAAGGATATTTGCGGGATGGAAAAACCAGAACTGCGGGAGGTTAATGACAAACATCTGATTAGATGCCATATGTAATAAGAGTATAAATTATGTACGATTTAAAGAGTAAGAATTTGTTATTTGATGAAAAAAGCTTATAGAGGAAATGGAAAAAGAAGAAGTTGTATTTTTCCTTGAATGTTTTGGAAACTTAAAAATTTCTCAGGTAATAAATCAACTAAAAACAGAATGAAAAGGTGATAAATATTTTAGAAAATCATCGGCCACAACAAATGGATTCGTTTGTTAAAGAAGGTATAGAAGAAGTTTTAAAAGAATATAATTATCAAGTGTTTTATAATATTTAGATTCAAAATTTTAATAATTATTTAAATAAATATTGGGTTAATTATGAAATTAAAAGATGATGTCGCAATAGTTACAGGTGGCAGTAAAGGTATAGGGGCTTCGATTTCAAAAGAATTAGCAAAAGAGGGCTGTAATGTAGTTATTAATTATTTTAAACATAAAGAAGAAGCCAAAAAAATTAAACAATATATTGAAAATGAATTTGCTAGAAAAGTTCTAATATCAAAAGCTGATATAGGTAATTTAAATGAAATAAAAAAATTAGTAAGTGATGCAATAAATTATTTTGGTAAGATAAACATTTTAGTAAATAATGCTGGTATTTCAATAAGAATACCTTTTTTTGAAGTAACTGAGCAAATTTTGGATAGAACAATGAATATAAACCTTAAAGGTGTATTTATGATTTCACAACTTGTTAGTAAAGAAATGATTAAAATTGGAGGTGGTACGATAATAAATATTTCTTCTATAGCTGGTCAGCGGTCTATGAAAGATTTATCACATTATTGCGCATCTAAGGGTGGTATTGATGCATTGACTAAGTCTATGGCTATAGAACTAGCTCATTATCGCATAAGAGTTAATGCAATAGCCCCAGGACCAATTGATGTAGAAAGGAATAGGAAGTCTGATCCAAATTTCCCTAACAATTTAATACCATTTATACCTTTAGAGCGAATTGGAAAATCTGAAGATATTTCTAAAATTGTTGTTTTTTTATGTAGTGATGAGTCTATTTATTTAACAGGACAAGTGATAAATATTTGCGGTGGTCTAATAGATTATGTACCACCTTGGAAATAGTGTTTTAATGAGAATTAAATCAAATTACCTAAGTCAAAATCTTAAAATAGCATTCTATCATTCGTAAATTAATAATTGTTAATAAAATTATTTTTGAAAGGAGTATAAATCATGTACGATTTAAAGAGTAAGAATTTGTTATTTGATGTAAAAAGGCTTGCAGAGGAAATGGAAATAAAAAAAGTGGATGCCGTATTAGCAGCTTCAAATGAAAATTCGGCTTATCTGAGCGGTTATTTTACTAATACTTGGTCATGGGAAATAGCATATCTGCAGATATTAAATAGAGAACATGATGGTACTGATTATATTGTTTTTACTGTTATTCCTAAAGATCTTGAAAATAAAGAACCATTCATAGTAGAAAGTTACCATAAAAGAGAATATGTTAAAAGTTGTGATCTATGGATTAAGAATATAAAGTGTTACAGCACCAATAGAAAGAATATCTATGTTCCTCCTGAAAAAAGCAGAGAAAGATCTCTATTCCAGGAGAGTACCAGTATTAAAAATTCCCCTATTGAGGCTGCTGCCGAAGGCCTTAAAGAGCAGGGATTGGAAAAAGGAAGAATTGGTGTTGAAGGCGATAAGCTACCTTTGAGATTCCTGAATGAACTCAAAAAACTCTTGCCAATGGCTGAATTTATTGACATTTCAGAAATTTATAACAATATGAGAGCAATTAAAACAGAAGAAGAAATTAAAAGAATGAAAGAGGTATATAGAGTAGCTGAAAAATCATATAATGGCCTTTTCTCAACTATAAAACCTGGTATAACTCCATATGAAATATTTATTAAACAGATGAATATTATTTTAGAAAATAAGTGCACAATGAATTTTCAGCATTGTAATTTTGGCGGAGCTAATGATTTTGCCGTTGCGGCAGAAGCTGATCATAAAATAAAAAAGGGTGACTACGGGGTTTTTGATATCGGAGTTTGGAAAAATGGGTATCAGACTGATTTTGGAAGAGTGGCTTCAATAGGTAAACCAGAAGATAAGATTAAAAGGGTATACGATATTGTATTAGATACAAGGAAGAAAGTTATTAAGAGTTTGAAACCAGGGCTTAAAGGTAAAGAATTATTTTTTATTGGGGCAAAATATCTTGAAGATAAAGGTTATTGCCCTGCTATTAATTGTATGGGGCATGGGTTAGGCATTGGTATGCATGAATATCCTTTTCTTAGTGCTAATGATGAAACAGAAATTAAAATAGGTAATACTATTGTAATTGAAATATATGTAGAAGTTAAGGGTGTAGGCCCATTCCTGCTGGAAGATGCAGGATTGGTTACTGAAAAAGGCTGGGAAAGTTTAACTGCTTTAACTGATGAGTTGATCATTCTGTAAAACAATATTAAATTTTGAAAGGGTAATTAGAATGATATTAGAAAATGACATTATTTCAAGTAAATCGTTTATGGAAAGAGTAGGCTCAAGGATAATGTATGAAAAAGGGACTCAGTTGAATAACGGCAGCTGTGATGTCATTAATTTGCTGCCTTACCCAAAACGTGATTTACCGGATGATTTTTTTGAGTATTCAAAAGAAATAATAACAAAACAAAAGATCGCTCCTTCCGATGGCATACCAGAGCTTAGAGAAGAATTAAGCAAAATGATACTCTCTGAAACAGGCGTAGAAATCAATTCGCAAGACAATGTGCTGATTACGAATGGCGGGATGCATGGTTTATCGTTAACTTTCAAGAGCATTTTGGATCCCGGAGATGAAGTATTAATTTTTGCACCATGTTATTTCTTTGGCGGGATAATAAAGCTTGCAGGAGGTGTACCAGTTTACATAGATTTGAATGAGAGTGATGGATATGCGTATGATTTTAAACGATTGGAAGCTGCTATAACAAAAAATACTAAAGCAATATTATTAAACAGTCCAACTAATCCTACAGGTTATGTTGTAACACAAAAGGATATTGACGAGATTTCAAGAATAGCAGATAAATACGGTTTATTTATCGTCTCAGATGAATCTTATGACAAGATGGTTTATGACGGCTATAGAAATATCAGTATTTTAGAGAATGAGACGGTTAGGGATAGGGTAATACTTATACGCAGTTTTACAAAATCATTTGCTTTACCTAGTTGGAGGCTTGGATTTGTGATAGCACAGAAAGATATAAAAGCTTTGTTGCAGAAAATATTAGAATGGGATGTATTATATTGTAACTATTTCACACAGCAAATTGCGTTAAAAGTAATTAAAATATCTGGACAGTGGTTAAAGGGTTCATGCGAAGAGTTTCAACGCAATAGAGATATTATGTTTAATTACTTATCGGAAAGTAAAATATTTAGTGCTGTTAAACCCAAAGGTAACCCGTTTGTATTTCTTAATATAAGTAAAACGTCACATAACGGTGAAGAAGTATCACAAATACTTCTTACAGAATATGGTATCCCATCTGTTCCGGGAAAATTTCATAGATCGGACAAACATATTCGTATTGCTTTCGGTGGAGATGAGGATTTGATAAAAGAATGTGTGAATCGACTAAAGATGGCAGAAAAATATTTGAAAAAATAGGTGAAACATTATGAATATGAATGAATTGATTAAAAATGCAGCATGGAGAAGAGAAAATGAGAGGATTCCCTTAACAGTATATGATATTTTTATTCCGGAAGAAGTAGATCAATATACATTACATGAAAAAGGGATTGGCATAATTAAAAAATCAGTGGATTTTAAAACTAAATACCCTGATGTGGAAATAACTATCAATAGATATGAAGAAAATGGGAAAATTAGAGAGGAGACAATCTGGAAAACTCCTTGGGGTGGTTTAAGCCAATTAAGCAGATATGAAGGCAATTATGGAAGTTTTTTTACCTATAAGTTTCTTATTGAGCAGGTTAAGGATGTGAAAATACTTTGCAACGTAATGGAAAATTGTGTTGTGAAAGCAGATTACAATGATTACTACAGATTTGATCAGGAGTTAGGAAATAGGGGCGTAGTATTTTCGTATACTGAGAGAACACCCTTCCAACTTTTGCTAAATGAATATGCTGGTCCGATGAACCTGACTTTCTTATTGTTTGATTTTCCCGACGAGATTGAAAGACTGTTAAGAATACTTCAGCAAAGAGAAGAAAGAATAATAGAAATACTTTCGAGTTCTCCTGCTGAACTGATTTGGATACCAGATACCGTAACAGCACCCTTGATTGGACGTGATAATTTTAAAAAATATAACTGTGCAAGTTATTTAAAATATTGTAATAAACTTTCAAGTTCTGGAAAAAGAATAATGGTACACATGGATGGTTTGCTGAGTCCGTTGTCTGATATTATTGCAAAATCTCCTATTAATATAGTCGAAGGTTTTACACCGCCTCCTGTTGGAGATTATAGCGTACTAGAAGCAAGAGAATTGTGGTCTGATAAATCACTTTGGTTAAATTTTACTCCATCGGTATTTTTACAGAAGTGGGATAAGATAAAAGAGCATGCAGTTGATCTTATTAATCAAAATGGAAGCAGATCAGGGTTTCTCATCGGCATCACTGATAATTTTCCTATTGAACACTGGGAGAAAACCATATCAGCGATAGTTTCAGCAATTAATGAAACACAAAGTGTTAATAGAAACTTAATACAGAGGAATAGTTAATGACTTCAAGAGAGAGACTGCTGAATACATATCTATTGAAAGATGTGGACAGAAAACCAGTAAGTCCATTCATACACGTCAATTATATAAAAAATTTTTACAAAGATGAAAACGTCGATTATTTATTGAAAACAATTGATGTTTATAAATATTTTGGCCTTGACATAATCCACAGAAATTGTTCACCTGTCTATGATGAGAGTCTGATAAGTTGTGATGCTTGGAAAGTATCAAAGAGCGTAAATCAAAAAGATGAAAAAGAAAAAGAAGAAATCATGACCATCACTACTCCTGGTGGAGAATTAACCCAAAAAAAAATAATCCGTAAAACTTCACAATATATGTGGGAAGAGGCTATAAAGGAGTTCTTTATTAAGAGTGAACATGATCTTGAGGTATTTATCAAGTATCAGCCTCGTGTTTTAAATATAGATAGTGAAAATCTTAAGCAGTTGAAACAAATTATTGGAGAAGATGGGATAATTGCTCCGTGGGTGCAAGGTGCGGTAGGTATGATTATAAACTATAGGAATTTTCAGGATATGCTTGTCGATGCTTTGATTAATGAACATTTTTATAGAAGCTATATGGAGTATTTTACCGAAAGGTGTTTTGAAATAAACTTACAGATTTCAAAATCAGGCGCTGACATCCTGAGTTATAACGCGAATGCTGCAAATTCGAAAGTTGTAAGTTCATCGTTTTTCAGATCATATATTATGCCATATGAAGAAAATATACTTAAAAAACTGGCCGATAAGGAAGTATTGGTAAATTATCATAACTGTGGACCGTCTGCAAACCTTTTGCCTGTGTATAACGAGATGAGCATGAGGGGATACGAGAGCCTTGCCGAATATCCGGTCGGAGATACCACACTCGATTATGCTTTTTCGGTTTTTTCAGAGGAGAAGGTGTTGTCTGGCAATATCGATCAGATATATTTTCTAAAAACCGCCTCAGCGAAGCAAGTCGAAAACAAAGTGAAAGAGATTGCGGACAAAGTTAAGCACAGAAAGCATTTTATTATTGCGACTACTGATTATATCGAAGAAGACACACCTGTAGAGAACATTGAAACACTCGGGCAGTGTATAAAGTATCTTTAACTATAAAATATCTTTAATTATGGAGGAATAGATATGATAAAAGAATTTCATGAAAAATCAATAATCATACTTGCCCATGATCATATGCCAAACATAGAAGATATCAAGTCTATGAAAGAAGGAGGCGTAACTGCCAAGATACTGCATGTTATGACAGATGCGCTTCCATGGGCTGATACACTGGAAGAATTCAACCAGTCGTATTATGAATATAAAGGATGGGGTACAAGAGCTGTTGTTGAAATTGAAAAGGTACTCAGGTTATGTGAAGAAAACCAGAACCTGATAAAGATGATATATAAATCGGATGATATTTTAGAGGCAAAACAAACAGATAGGGTTGGTATTTTATTAGGTTTTGAGGGAGGAAAATGTCTTGAAGGAAAACTCGAAATGTTGAGTATATTATATCGTCTCGGAGTAAGACATCTTGGGTTAGTATGGGCAATAAACAATCAGATATCGGCCAGTCAGTGTGATTATATGAATGGTTTAACTTCGTTTGGCAAAGAAGTTGTCAATGAAATGAATAGACTGGGTATGATAATAGACATCCAGCATCTATCTCTGACTGCAATCAAAGAAGTAATCAAACTGAGTAAAAAACCTGTAATGCATGGACATGGTGGTGCAAAGGTTTTAAGTAACGATCCTACAAATCTTGATGATGAAACAATAAAGCTTTTAGCTAATAAGGGTGGTGTATTTGGTGTGCATTTTGTTAGCCATATTATAAAAGATCATGCAAAAACTACTGAAATTTGTGATCTTATTGCACAATTAAAATATATAAGGAACGTTGGCGGGATCGATGTTGTTGGCTTAGGGCCTGATTATTTTTACTATGACGAGAGATTTAAGAGAAATACAATGTTTTTTTACCAGGATGATAAATTTACTTCCGGAACAGACAATTATGAATTAACTTATGTAAAAGGGCTTGAAGATGTAAGCAAAATGGAGTATTTAACCGAAAGTTTGATAAAAAACGGATTCAGTTATGATGAAGCTGAAAAGATCCTGGGTGGAAATATGCTCAGACTTATAAAAGAATGCATAGATAAATGAGGCGTGGATCCGATGAGGAATAAAATAGACGGGAGATCAAAAAAGTTTTACGAGACAACCAAGGACAATGAACCGGTTATCTCAGTCGATTCCGGTGATGTATTGGAATTTGAAACGATCGATTGTTTTACTGAAGCGTTTGATATCGATACAGATATTTATGACTTTGATATGGGCGACAGGCGTATACCTGCAACCGGACCTGTGTATATTAGGGGTGCCGAGCCGGGAAACATTATTAAAGCAGAAATAAAAAGCATTGAATGTGATGGGATAGGTTTTATGGTGTTAAGACCCATGGTCGGTCCAATTGGCCATATTGTAGAAAAGAAGCAGCTAAAAAAACTGGTAATCAGGAACAATATAGTCCATTTCGGGTACACCTGTTTGCCCATCAAGCCCATGATCGGATATATTTCAGTAGCACCTGACAGCGGCAAGTACAGCAACGGGTTTCTGGGGAATTATGGAGGGAACATGGATGAAAAAAAGATAACGGCAGGTTCAACAGTTTATCTGCCGGTATTCGTTAATGGTGCACTGCTCTCATTTGGAGATGTGCATGCAATGATGGCAGACGGAGAAGTGAGCGGAACTGGTATTGAAGTATCCGCGAGAATAACTGTTGAGGTCAGTGTGCTTAAGGACAGATATAACAAAGGGATAATAGTTGAGAATAGAGATGAAATCATTTTTATCGGGGTAGGAGAATGTTTCGAATACGCTGCAAAGGATGCTCTTCAAAATGCATATATGTTTTTTAATGAAAATACAAATGCAAACAAATCCGATATTTTGTATTTTCTCGGCTGTTTTGGCAATCTTGGAGTATCTCAGATCGTAAATCCTCTTTTTACGTCAAAGGTAATGATACCAAAAAATACATTAAACTCTTATATCAAAAGAAGGGATTAAAATGGTTAAAAGAATAACGGTTGAAATAACTGAGGTGAGAGGTGAAGGGTGTGCTCAGGGACTGAAAGTTGGAGATATCTTCGATATGGAAGAAACGCATTGCGATTTCTGTAGTTGGGCGCATACTGCTATTTTTCCGTTCATACAGGCTTTGAAATACGGTGGTGATTTTCCATGGGAAAAAGAGGAAGGTACGGCGATAGCTTGCTGCCCCGATGCGTACAATACAGTCGTATTCAAGATCACTGCAAAGTAAATCAAAGTACAAAAGGAGGCAAGTAATATGGGGCATATAATAAAATGGGGTGTTATTGGTTGCGGAGGTATTGCATATAAAAGGCTTATACCGGCGGTAATGCATTCTAATAATACAGAGATCGTGATTGTACAGGACATAAATGAGAGCCTCGCAAGAAAGACAGGAGAAGAGTTTGGTATCAATTGGACCACTGATGTTGATAATGTACTAAACAATGGTGAGATTGAGGCGGTCTATATCGCAACGCCTGTCTTTACGCACTTTAATCTTTGCAATAA
The DNA here is from genome assembly GCA_023379515.1 of Actinomycetota bacterium. The sequence continues at coordinate 12,007 of JAMCQQ010000201.1, read as the reverse complement.
AGCGGCAAACGCAAAAAAGCATATTTTATGTGAAAAACCTCTTTCAATTGATCCGGATGAGTGCCTGAAAATTAAAAAGATCTGTAAAGATAATAGCGTATTGTTTATGAATGCTTTTATGATGAGATTTCACAGCGTTCATCAAAAGGTAAAGCAGCTTATCCAATCCGGAGAAATTGGCAGAGTTGTGATGGCAAGGGCACAATTGTCGCATTATCATGTTGAATATGGACCTAATAATGAGCTGAGTTGGAGAACGGATAAAAAACTTGCTGGCGGCGGTGCTTTGATGGATATGGGTATCCATTGTGTGGATCTGCTAAGGTGGTGGATTGGAGATATCATTGAGGTATCGGGTATGGTAGATGCTATCACAAACAATTATTCGGTGGAAGATACGGGTATAGGATTGCTCAAATTTAAAAACGGGGCAATTGGATTGGTGGATTCAACTTTTTGTGTAAAAGGTGCCAAGCATATGTTTGAAATTTATGGTACCAATGGCAGCTTGTTTGGCGAAAAAACTATAAGTCAGTTACCTGAAGGAAAACTGATTATGGATATTGATGGAAATATATCCGAGTATATATATGAACCTAATAACATGTATAAACAGGAAGTCGAATATTTCAACAATTGCATTACTGAAGGTGAGCTACCTATGATCAGTGCCGATGAAGCATATAAAAACATGCTTGTAATCAATGCAATATATAAATCATCGCAAACAGGAAAAAAAATAATTTTAACTTAACGCTAAATCAGCATAGTTGAATGAAAAACATACCAAAAAGAGATAATAAGTTAAACTGAATTAAAATAATTAAATAGGAGAATAAAAAATGTCTATGTTCAAATTTTCAGTGGGTCCCTGGAACATCCACAGTGGAGCAGATATTTTCGGCCCTCCTGTTAGAGATGAGATACCATTTAAAGATAAAGTAAAAAAATTTCGTGAAATCGGATTTGATGCAGTACAATTTCATGATGATGATGCGGTTCCAGAGATCAACGATCTGAAAGATGTACAGATACGCAAAAGAGTGAAGGAAACAATGAAGATCCTGGAAGACAATGGAATGAAAGCAGAATTTGTGGCTCCTCGTTTATGGATGGATCCCAGAACTATTGATGGCGGCTATACATCCAATTTGACTTCTGATAGGGAATTTGCATTATGGCGCTCATATAAGTCTATTGATATCTCTAATGAACTGAAATGTGGCAAAATTGTGTTGTGGTTAGCACGTGAAGGGACATTATGTTATGAAAGTAAAGATCCGATAAATAGTGTCAAATTGATACTTGAAGCCATAAATAAAATGCTGGAATACGATAAAAAGATAAAGATACTGATAGAGACTAAACCTAATGAACCTGTAGATGTAAGTTTTTGTCCTACTATTGGGCATGCCATGGCAATTTCCTCAGCTTCTATCGATCCAAACAGAGTCGGTGGTCTTTTGGAAACAGCGCATGCGATACTGGCAGGGTTGGATCCTGCTAATGAAATCGCATTTGGATTAGCATTCGGAAAGATGTGGAGTATACATCTTAACGACCAGAATGGTCTTAAATATGATCAGGATAAGTCTTTTGGTGTGCAAAATCTACGAGCAGCCTTCAATCAGATTCGTTTGCTTGTTGAAAATAAATTTGGTTCAAATGGGGAATATATAGGTTTAGATGTTAAAGCCATGAGAACTCAAAAGATTGAAAACTCATTCCAGCACCTTAAGAACAGCTTAAGAATTGCTAAAATGTTGGAAGAAAAGGCAAAAAAATTTGATTACAATTTCCAAAAAGAATGTATAAAAGAAAGAGATTATGAAAAACTCGAAATGTATATTATGGAATTGTTGATGAAAGATTAATTGTATATAAAATAGATGCCGGCTATGGCAAAACATTAAAAGATGCTTTAGACGAAGCAAAAAAGAATAATGTTAATAAATCCTTCATAATTAAAGCATTTTCTGATTATTCAGGATTTGCTCCAACTAATAATTAGTTATTGAACATCCACAAAAAATAATTGAATTAGGACCATATAATTAAAAAAATGTATTAATAAACTCATTGCTCTGCAGCAAGTCTGAAAAGTGAGACGAAAGACCGACTCCCTCCAGGCGCACCACATAACTATAAGATTAAAAGTATGTCTGTATGAAGAAACACAATCTGATATTAAAAGCGATCAGAGTTAAATTTTACGGATAGATTACATGTCATTTAAAATGATTATTAATATTTATTATTAATATTTAAATTATATTAAATAATATTGAACTAAATAATAATTCTGATATAATCATTTTTATAAAAATAAAAGGGTATATTGATTTTTTAGAGATTGTTAATTAGGATTATGCTCTAACAATGTAAGGAGATTATAGATGGAAACATTATTAGAAATAGATTTATCTCGAATATTAAAACCTTTTACAAAAAAAGGATTATGGGTTGCATTGTATCCAGACTATAAAAAGATTGCCGGCTATGGCAAAACATTAAAAGATGCTTTAGATGAAGCAAAAAAAAATAATGTTAATAAGCCCTTCGTAATCAAAGCATTTTCTGATTATTCAGGATTTGCTCCAACTAACAATTAATGAAATTCAGATATATAAAATTTCCAACTGTTGATAAAAAATTTATTGAATTACCCGTTATTCCTATTATTTTTGATTTTGGAGAATATCCTTGTCTGATTGATTCAGGTTCAGATCATAGTTACTTGAATAGCATTATAGGATAAGCCTTAGGGTTAGATATTATAAGAGGCAGAGAGTATAAAAGTAAGGGGATAACTGGAGTAGAATTTTTGGCATATTTCCATAAAATTAAGTTTAAAGTTGGTGGTTGGGAATATGAAGCTGAATTTGGGTTTTCGAATGATGTAATAATGCATTTTGGGATTTTGGGTAGAGAAGAATTTTTTAATCTTTTCAAGGTAATTATTGAACATCCTCAAAAAATAATTGAATTAATACCATATAATTAAAAATGTATTAATAAACTTACTACTCTGCAGCGAACGATAGTGAGACGAAAGACCACTCCCAGGCGTGCCACATAACTGTAGTTAAGAGTCTCAAGATGCCGGTGGCATATTCATATTACATTTTTTTAACTACCAAAATTAATAGTTCAATTATTATTATTTGCAATTTATAATTAAAGGCATGCCTAATAGTAATTTAAATAAAATTCAAATAGAAAGAAAAATAAAGATTATGAAAAATGATAAAAAAATATATATAGGTTCAGATCATGCAGGATTTAAGTTAAAGGAAAAGATCAAGGGTTTTTTAACAGATCTCGGTTATCAATATGAAGATCTTGGTCCAAAAAAATATGAAGCCGGAGATGATTATCCTGACTATGCTTCCATAGTTGCAAAACAGACGGCAAAAGCAGACAGCCGCGGGATTCTGATTTGCAGTAGCGGGGTAGGTATGTGTATTGCTGCAAATAAAATCAAAGGTATAAGAGCAGTTAATGCATATAATATTGAGATAGCTAAAAAATCAAGAGAACATAATGACACGAACATTCTTTGTATTGGCCAGGACTATATAGACACGGAATTGGCTAAAGAAATAATAAAGGTATGGCTGGAAACCGACTTCAGTGCCGAAGAAAAGCATCACAGGAGAGTTCAGAAAATTATTGATTTGGAAGAAAAGGGAAAATAATAAATGTTTGAAGTTGGTTTATTGTCTGCATTTGCAGCAGGAATTCTATCTTTCATCTCTCCCTGTATTCTACCCCTGGTCCCCGTTTATATCAGCTTAATGTCAGCAAAAGCTACTTTTAAACCGGGTGAAAATATCAGGTTTTCTGACAGGTTATTTCTTTTTATCAACAGCCTTTTTTTTGTAGCTGGTTTTACAATCATATTTGTAGCTTTAGGATCAACAGCTACAATAATAGGCAGGCTACTGAAAAATTACTCTCATATCACAGGCTGGATAGGAGGCGCCCTTCTTATAATTTTTGGTTTAAATTATATTGGAGTATTCAGGATACCTTTTTTAAATTTTGAAAAAAAATTCAATATTCCAAAATCCACCAAATTTAATTATCTGGGATCTTTATTAATAGGAATAATTTTTGCTTTTGGATGGGTTCCATGTGTGGGAGTGATTTTATCAGGTATATTAATACTTGCCAGCAGACTTGAAACACTGGCTCAGGGTATTTTTTTACTTTTGGCTTATTCCCTTGGACTCGGTATTCCTTTTATTATATTCAGTATATTTATCAGTCTTTTTTCCAGATTCTTTAAAAAAATCAACAAACATATGAGGGTGATTCTTATCATTTCAGGTATATTTCTGATAATTTTGGGGGTAGTCTTAATTACAGGAACAATGACAAGAGCGGTGGGTTTTTTAGTAAAATATTTGCCTTTTTTAAGTAAATTCAATATATAATCTTACCATATAAACTTAATGATTTTTTTAAAAATTGCTGTTATTATATTCAAGTATCTCCCTGGTTTATTGATATTTTCGTATGGAGGAGTGCAAGAGAGGCTGAATTGGGCCGCCTGCTAAGCGGTTAGGTGGGGGATTCCCTACCTCGAGGGTTCGAATCCCTCCTCCTCCGCCATAAACTGTAAAATTAAAAGAATCACTAATTTGGATAGTTTCAAGATGCCTGTGGCATGTTGAAACAAAGGGATTCGAAAGGACGGAGTGAAGCGGAGCGCAAATGAACGAAAGTGAAATTAAGCAAAGCGTAATGAGTCCGCGGCTCTGCAGCGAGCGATAGCGAGACAAAAGACCGAATCCCTCCTCCTCCGCCAGTAAAACCAATTCGAACCTTTATATTTATCATCAGCAATAAAGAAAGGTGATGCATATATGAAAATGGTTTATAAATCAAAATTAATAAGAAAAGAGTAAAACTATGGAAATAATATATATTAATCCCGAGAGTATGGCGAAACCAAGAAGATACTCACATGCTGTATCGATTAGCGGAAATTGTAAAACAATATACATCGGCGGGCAAAACGCTACTGATGGAAAGGGAAATCTTATTGGCAAAAATAATCTTAAAGAGCAAACTGAGCAGGTTTTAACCAACATTGAAAAGATATTGGAAAAAGTAGGGGTAAAACTTGAAAATATTGTTAAATTCAATATTTATATTCTACATGGTCAAAATCCACAAGAGGGTTTTCAAGTTTTCCAAAAAAAATGGGTAGCGAATGAAAACTTTCCGACAGTAACTGTTCTGTTTATTGCAGGTCTTGGTAGTCCTGATTGGCTTGTTGAAATCGATGCTATAGCTGTTGTACCAGAAAAATAAAAAGAATTTACCTATAAAATTTAAAATGTGGGACAAAAGATTTAGTCAACCCTTTACGATTTCGGGTGCCTGCCGCAATCTATATAAGCAAAGGAGGCGATGGAACAAGCACCGGCTATCCAGCACCGGAAGGGGGTAACGATCATGTCGGCTCCCTCAGACAGAGAAAAGCGGCTGTGTGAAATGTTCGATAGCTGCTGCAAATCGGTGCTGGAAAACACCAGTAAATACCTGCTGCGCAAAATGGGAACCCGCGCGCAGCGTGAAGAGATACATGATACATAGCCGCTCCCTTTGAAACCTACATACTATATGGCGCAAAACGGCGTCAACTATAACCCTGAATAAATTCATAATAATATAATGACCATATCATAAAATGATTAATAATGTGTCAAAAAATATGTATTTGCACAAATATATAATTAGTGTTATTATTATAACATGAATTATTTCTTGCAGAAGAGTACCAAATACAGAGGAAACTATTTTTAGTATACAATGTGTCTAAGTATGGGGTTCACCCCATTTCGAAATTTCACTAATAATTTGATCGTTATAAAAAATATTGATTTTACCGTATCCATAGTTTATATTTAAAATAGAAGCGTATAAGATATTTATCAATACGTATTTCACAGAAGGTGTTGCAGGTCCTTTCAAGAAGGGAGTAATGTATATGGCATACTTAGAGTTAAAACAAGAAGAATTGATTACATTGAAAGAAGTGTTGGAAAACGATATTGATGGACTTCGTGCAGAGATTATCCGAACTGATAAAAGAGAGTTTCGGGAAATGCTCAAACATAAGGAGCAAATCTTAGAGAAAATCTTCTCGATGTTACAGACTAAGGGGAAAAGTTAGCTTAAAGAATATAAGTAATGTTTTCCCAGAAACTTTTTAAGTGTGATGAATTTATTTCCCTCACCAATCTGATAATGAGTTGTTTGCATTGTTGGCTGTCAAATTAAAAGTAGTAAATCTTCTATAAGTGGGCAAGACCAAGATTACCATTGGAGCCAAAACAAATCAAGTTTTCACCATGCGCTGCGGAAATAGCGCGTGAAATTACCAATAATGATGAAAAAGATATTGAGGATATTGGTCTTCCTTTTTAATTAGAATGAATAATAAATTAAAAATATTTTACAAATTAAAAAAAATATTATTCTGTTTAATACCCTCATTTCTGATAATAATAATGATATCAGTAACCATTTTTTCAGCCTGTATTTACCTTACTTCATGTAAAAACGGCAGCTTATCGGAAATCAGCAAATCCACTAAAAACAAATATGAGCTGATGAGGGAAGATATGGTTGAAAATCAGATTATCTCAAGGGGCATTAAGGATAAGAAAGTAATAGATTCAATGCTTAAAGTTCCAAGACATTTATTTGTTGATGAGAGTCAGCGCAATAATGCTTATGATGATAATCCGCTGCCTATAGGTATGGGTCAAACCATTTCTCAGCCTTATATAGTAGCTTTAATGACGGAAAATCTTGAGCTTTCAGGAAATGAAAAAGTTCTGGAAATAGGCACAGGTTCGGGATATCAGGCAGCAGTTCTTGCTGAAATTGTAAAAGAAGTTTATACAGTTGAAATAATTTATCAGTTATATGAAAGAGCAAAAAAACCTCTTTCAGAATATAAGAATGTTAAGATGAGCAATCATGATGGATATTTTGGCTGGGAGGAATATGCAGCATTTGACAGGATAATAGTTACTGCAGCTCCTGACCATATCCCGCAGCCGCTCATAAAGCAGCTAAAAGATGATGGCATCATGGTCATTCCTGTAGGTCCTCCAGGGTGGAATCAGATATTATGGAAAGTAATTAAAAAAAATGGCGATATAAGTACTATAAAAATAACCGATGTGATATTTGTTCCTTTAACCCGCGAAGTGCAATAGTATTTTCCTATCTAACTATACTTATAAACCACAAAGGCAAAAATATACAACAGAGCTGCTATACCGATTACAACTGAAAATCCGAAATGTATTGAAATTATTACTGAAGTAATTGACCCGGCAACAGATGCACAACCGTTTATTGCCCACAACCAGGGAATAATTTCCTTTCTTTTAATTTTTGCTTTATAAATACCGGAAGGAAAGGGCATACCCATGAAAAATCCCAGGGGCATTATAATTAAAATTGTAAAGATAAACCTTATCCATAAGGTTTGGGACATTATAAAGCTTTCGGCATAATTAAAACCTGCTAAAAATAATACAATATACAAAACTAAAACAATGATCACCCATTTAAGACTTATTTGAAATTTATTACTGGTATAACTGCCTATCCCGGCAAAAAGCATAAGGCTGAAAAGAATAATTGAAAGAGAATATGCAGGTTTACCAAGAATCAGTATAAATTTTTGTATAAAAGGTAGTTCAATAAAGAAAAACCCAAATCCAATTGACAAAAAATAAATAAGGAATTTATAATCCCTTTTTAAACTTATGTTTATTTTTTTTATTTTAAGTGGAAGTATAATTAAAAATACTGAGAAAATTATTGAAATAATTAAGCCGGCAAGAAGTATCAGATAACCTCCGCCTCCAAATGGCGCAGTTGATTTTCCAAAAAATCTTATGATATCAGGCATCTGCCTGAACTTAAAAAAATTAAAAAAGTAAGGATCATTATCAGCAGCAGGCTTTATATTAAAATAATATTGCCTGTAAAATTCATCAAGTTCCTTTTCATCGCTTTCAATTATTTTCTTAAAATATTCATAGTGGTAAGGTTTATCAAACCTGTTAAAAATATTGGTTTCTTCAGGTTTTGCCTGGCTGTTATAAACTAAATCATAGTTAAGTTCTATTAATTTTTTATTTAATTCTATTATTTCATGTGAGTTAAATCCATTTTTTTTAAACATAGTGGTTAAAGTTGACCAGCTTCTGAATGCATAAATTTTTTTAGAGATTTCGGTATACTCTAACCTTCGGCAGCTATCAACAAGAATTGATGCAATTTTTAAACTCTCGCTTGGTGGAAATTGTACCCATCTCGTTACAGCCAGAATACCGTCATCTTTTAATATCTGTATTAATTCTTTAAAGGATTCAGTAGTGTAAATATAGTTTTCATTTAAGCTGTATGCACCGGATGAAATTGGGTGGTAACT